>CAZRJS010000017.1:16267-18305 GCA_964600565.1 Candidatus Woesearchaeota archaeon
GGATTCAATTGAATAGGAGTTTTATTTGTTTTAGAAATTATTGAATAATAAAATTTTTTTATTTCTTCTTTTTCTAATGAATCTACATTTTTGTTCCAGATTATCATATCATAATCAGATAATTGGTTGAAATCATTTAAAGGACTAACTGCTTCAAATAAGGCAGGTATGAAATATGCAGATAAAACTAAATTATCTATTTTTTTATTTCCTGTATTTTTTATAGTAATTGTTACATTTATTAATTGATTAAAATCTATAATTGAATTTGAATCTGGTTTTTGATTGACAGACAAATTAATCTTAAGATTATTCCACATAACATTTAAAGGAGTTAAATATACATTGTTTTTATTCCAATGATAAGTTGTTCTTTTTTCTTCATTATTAACAAAATCATAGTCTTTATTAAAGGATACAACAGATTTTATTTCGTTAGGTAAAATTAATTTTACACAATAACTGCTTATTTTTTCTGGATTTTCTGCATTATTTAACAAAATATTAGGTTCAAAACGCAATATTTTAATGTTGTTTGAATCTGTTATTTCAGATAAATATTCTATATGGAATTTCTTAATTTCATTTGGACCAAATATAATTTCTTTATTATTAAAAGGGAAATCATCAAGAGCTATACTGGCATTTTTAGCAATTCCAATAAAGGTTAGGTTAATTTTTTCCTCATTATTATTCTTATTTTTTAAAACATAATCTGAAGATATATTTGCTTTATTTTGAATATCAATTACTGAATGCAAACTATCTACATATATATCTCCTGAATAAAACTCAACTTGAGAATTTACAAGGGGAATCATACACAATATTAATAAAACAAAAGTTAAATTTTTATTCATAATGCATACCTCTTCTTTTTTATTGATTCAAAATCTATTTCGTACGGACACACATCTGTATAATATGTTTCAACTGTCCATTTATTTGTAGGACAATCACGAAAATTTAAATAATTTTGGGTATCTTTAATATATAAAGGAGTTCCTAGGGTTGCATCATTCTCAATAGAATTTACTGATTTATGCCCACCCCAACGTTCCTCAAGCCAGTAATCCATACCATAATAATCCATAATTCTATATGCGCCTCGATAAAATACAATATTAAAAGAATGGCTTACTGTGCTTTTTTTTCTAAAACTTTTATGTGTTTCAAGAACAGCATGTGCAGTAAATACGCATTTCCAACTAACTCCCAATGACCTTAATAATGCAGTTCTTAAAATAGTATAATCTGTGCAATCCCCACAATAATCTTTGTCGCACCTATGACCGGTACTTGTTATAATCTTATTAGCAGGAGTAGGTCCATTAGTTTTTACCCATCCTGTATGTTCTTGAACATACCAAGCTACAGCATCCATATAATCATAGGGAGTGTCTAACTTTATTACATCAATACCTTCATGCTCTGCATACTCATATAAAGCTATTGTCGCAGTTTTTTTGATAATTGGATCATCTAAGGTATATTTTGTATAAAGAGTGGATTCAGGAAGTTCAAAATCATCTTCAAAACAGCTTGTGACTTCACCAATACGACGAAAGCATTCTGATTTAATGACATTATCACAAATTGACTTGCAACCTCCTGATGTAAATTTACCCCTATTATATACAGGCTTCTCCCATATACAAGAATCGCAACCCTCACAAGCATTTTTATCTTCTTTCATCCTACTACCTTCACATTGCGATATACATCTCCCCTTATCCTCTCTGTCATAAGGGTTTCCCTTTCTCCATGTGCAGGAATCATCCTCTTTACAAATCTTTTCATCTAGTTTTTCACAAAAAGATGCACAATAACCTTCTTGACCTTCAACAGAAGAATCTTCCTCATAAAAGCAATTGTATTCAGGTAAGGAAAATGAGGAAGGGCATAATTTTATACAACTTCCTCCACAATCAATTCCTTGTTCATCAAAATCTTTAATATTATTAAAACAACCAAATTCAATTTTTTCAGTTTCACATGTACAATCACTTTTACATTTTCCTGGGCAAGCAGAATTATC
>CAZRJS010000018.1:0-10413 GCA_964600565.1 Candidatus Woesearchaeota archaeon
AAGAATCTGAAGAAAAATCTGAAGATAAAGAATCTGAAGAAAAAGAAGATTAAATCTTCTTCTTTTTTATTTTTTATTTTTTTTTAATTAAATTTTTGAGTTAAGCAATAAATTAATAAATGATATTTCTCTTTTTTAATTATGAAAAGAACATATATAAAAAACATTGTTTTTGGAAAAGATGTTTTATTAAAAGGGTGGGTGTATGAAATTAGAGATTTTTCCAAATTAAAATTTGTTTTAATTAGAGATTCTACAGGTATTGTTCAGTGTGTTCTTAAAGGTGAAAAACTTATTAATGATTTTTCTAATTTAAGTTTAGAAAGTGTGCTTGAAATAAAAGGCAGGGTTAAAAAAGCAAATATTAAGGCAGAGTTTGCTATCAAGGATATTGAAGTTGAAGTTTCCGAGATTAAACTGATTAATTTAGCAGAAAAATTACCTATTCATGTTAATGAAAAAACTATAACTACTGATATTCCTAAAAGACTTGATTTTAGGTCTTTAGATTTAAGAAAACCAAAAATTTTTGCTATTTTTAAAATTCAGGCAGAAATTGCAAGAGCTTTTAGAGAATATTTTAGCAAGAATAATTTTACAGAAGTTTTTCTTCCAAGTATTATTTCAAGTTCAAGTGAGGGAGGAACTGATTTATTTCCTGTTAATTATTTTGAAAAAACAGTTTATCTTGCTCAAAGTCCCCAGTTATATAAGCAAATGATGGCTTGTTCTATTGAAAATGTTTTTACTATTGCACCTGTTTGGAGAGCTGAAAAACATAATACAGTTAGACATTTGAATGAGTCAAGACAGATGGATATTGAGATGGCTTTTTCTGATCAATTTGAGGTTATGAAAGAGCTTGAAAATGCAGTTAAATATATTGTTGAAAATGTTTTGAAAAATTGCAAAAATGAAGTTGATTTGCTTAATTTAAATTTGAAAATTCCTAATGTTAAATATCTAAGTTATGATGAAACTATTGATTTATTAAATTTAAAATATGGGGAGGATTTAACCCCTGAAAATGAAAAAAATCTTGATAAAAAATTTCCAAATTCTCTGGTTTTTGTGCATTCCTGGCCTATGAAGTTGAAACCTTTTTATATTATGCCCAAAGATGAAAAAGATGATGCAAAATTAAGTGAGGGTTTTGATTGCATCTATCGTGGTTTAGAAATAACTTCTGGAGGTCAGAGAATTCATTTTCCAGAATTACTTGAAAAAATGTTAAGGAAAAAAAAGTTAAATCCTAAAAATTTTAAGGATTATATTAATAGTTTTAGATTTGGTAGTCCTCCTCATGCTGGTTGGAGTATTGGTCTTGAAAGAATTACTCAGTTAATTACTGAGCAAAAAAATATTCGAGAGGCTTGCATTTTTCCAAGAGATAGAACAAGGTTAACACCATAATAGTTATATATTATTTTTTAAATGCCTTTAATGGATTCAATAAAATTATCCTTGGAAAAGATATTGCATAAAAAGCAAAGATATTAGGATGAGAATCAAATCATATTGTAAAAGCAGTTTATTTAAATAATAAACTAGAAATGTACATATTTATCTCTCCTGAATTAGGACAAAAAATATTTCCTAAAAAACTTTCTGTAGGGAATTTTATTTTATTAATGAATTTCTAGAATTCTGAAATCTGAATTTGTGGATAAAATTACTAAAATTAATCTTTTTTAAAAACATTTAAAAGAAATCTAATCTTATTCTCTTTATGAATTTTATATCTATTCAAGAAGCAATTAAGAAAGCTAACGAAAATAAAGAAATTAAAGTAGCTTTAAGGGGATGGATTTATAGGGAGAGAGGGAGTAATAATAAAAAGTTTATTGTTTTAAGGGATTCTACAGATATTATTCAGTGTGTTTTATCTCGAGAGAATTTTAAAAAACAATGGGGCGATATTGATAAATTGCAGGTTGAATCAAGTTTGGAAATTTTTGGAGAGATTAAAAAAGATAAAAGAGCTCCTACAGGTTGCGAAGTAATAGCAGATAAAATTAATATTATTGGTTTTTCAGATGAATTTCCTATTCAAAAAGATTTAAATGAAGAGCTTTTAGGAGATAGGAGACATTTATGGTTAAGAAGCAGAAAAATGACTGCAATGTTGAAGATAAGAAGCACTGTTTTTGGTGCTTTGCATGAATATTTTAGAGGTAAGGGATTTTTTGAATTTCATAGTCCTTTAATTATTCCAGGAGGTGCAGAAGAAGGGCCAACTCTTTTTGAGATTAATTATTTTAATAAAAAAATGTATTTAACTCAGACATGGCAGTTATATGCTGAAGCAGCTATTTATTCTCTTGAAAAAATATATTGTATTGCTCCAAGTTTCAGAGCTGAAAAGTCCAAGACATCAAGGCACTTAACTGAATATTGGCATACTGAAATGGAAGTTGCCTGGGCAAATCTTGATGATATTATGAATTATGGGGAAGAAATGATTAAATATGTTATTAAAAATGTTCTTGAAAAAAATAAAAAAGAATTGGAAACTCTTGGAAGAGATATTAAAAAACTTCAGCCTAGTTTGAAAAAGAAGTTTCCTCGAATAACTTATACAGATGCATTGGATATTTTAAAAAAGAAGAAAAAAATGAATGTTTTTTGGGGTAAAGATTTGAGAACTATTGAAGAAGAAAAACTTATGGAATTATATGACACCCCTGTTTTTGTTACACATTACCCTAAGGAAGAAATGGCTTTTTACAAGCCAAGAGATAAAGAAAACCCTAAAACAGCAAGATGTTTTGATTTATTAGCCCCTGAAAATAATGGGGAGATTATTGGGGGTAGTGAAAGAGATACTGATATTAGTGAGCTTAAAAAATCTCTTAAAGCAAAAGGAGAGAAAATTGAGGATTATTCTTATTATTTTGATGTTCATAGTTATGGAGCTGTGCCTCATGGAGGTTATGGTTTAGGAACTGAGAGACTTGTTAAATGGATTTGTGGATTGGATTCTATAAAAGATGCAATTGCTTTTCCAAGAACAATGACAAGAATAAAACCTTAAAATGAAAAGTATAGATAAGAAAAACTTAATGATAATTGGACTTTTTTTGTTGGTTATTTTAATTTCTTTTATTTTAATAAATTATAATAAAAATAATGTTGAAAATTCTGGAGAAGTTGAATTTGAATTTTTTGATTATGATTATCGTGATTTTTCTTATGAAGAGGATAATGAAAAAATAATAAATTCAGAATGGATAAATGAATCCACCCTTGAGATTAATGTGTCAATAATTCTTGTATGTGGATGTGAAAAAATAAAAGAGGTTAATTATGAAATTCATGGAAAAGAACTTGTTCTTTATTATAATGCTTTTATTGATTCCGAATATTTATGTGCAGATTGTGCTTTTCCAAAAGGTGTTAAATTTAGAATTAATAATATAAATAAAAAGATTTATAATATAATTTTGAAAAGAATTTAATTCTAAAAAATTATTGATTTAAATTTTAATAAAAACAAAAAAGAAGGTTTTTCTTCAGTATTGTAATGATATGATGTTTCAAGAGATAGTTCTTTTCCTTGTTTAAACTCTTTTAGAAGGTTAAAATAAAATCCAGCAGTTTTTCTTTTCCAGTAATATTCTGTGTTAAATTCAAATTCTAATCCCGGATTGATTCTATAATTTAAGTTTATTTCACTGATATTGTTTCTTTTATTAATTATATAATTATGTTTTCCTGAAAGAGTTATTTTATCATCAAGAAATTTTTTATCAGTTTCTAATCCTATTTTATTATCAAAAAGATAAATAAATAGTTCTGGTTTTATATGAGAATATTCTGCTTTGGTGTATAATTTAAGTCCATATTCATTTATTTTTAATAAATCCTGTAATTTTTTTGGGGGTTTTGTAATATTAATCCCTGCTTCTATTTCAAATTCCAAATTTTTTCCTGATTTTAATCCTTTAAGTTTTTTTTCTTTTTTATTCGCCTGATAAAATAATCCAATTGATTTTAATCTTTCAATATTATTTTCTAGTTCATTAATATCTCTATCAAGAGGGTTTATTTTTCTGTTTATTGATAATGATTTTAATTTTGTTTTTCTGCCTTTAATTTTTTCTAGTTTAATGCTGGTAAGTCCTTTAACTACCTCTTCAATTTCATTGTATAGGTGTGTTTTTCCAATAGTTTTACTTATTGCTTTTAGATAAGCTTTTTCAGTGGCATTTTGGACATTATCTACCCATTTTTGTGTTAAAGGTGTTAAGGGAGTATTCTCAACTATGCTGTCAGAAAGTTGATAAGGTATTTTTTGTATAACATTATTTTCCCAAAATTGAAGTTTAAGTTCAGAGTTTAATTCTTCATTGAAAATCTCTCTTAAATTTTTCTTTTTTTTAATATATTCAATATTTATCTTTGGATTGTTATTTTGAGGATAAACTCTTTTTGTATTTAGGGAAAAAAACATAAGTGTTGTAAGAAAGGAAAGTGCTAATATCTTGCGAATTTCCATCTTTTCTAAAAGGGTTTTTTGTTTATAAGAATTTGTTCTTTATGAAATATCTTTTTTTGAATATAGACTAGTTGCTTTAGTAAATTCTTTTTATTTTAATAATTTTTTCTAAAAAACCTGATTTTTATATCTTAAAATTTCATAAATGAACTTAATCTAATTTTCAATTCAGAATTTTTATTAATTATTTTTATCTCATAGAATAAATATTCTTTAATAATTCTCCAAAAGTTAAAGTAATCTTTAGACATATAATCACAATAATTTTTATATAATTCTTTTCTTTATTTTAATTATGGGATATGACAAGAATAAAATGCATTATGTTGTTGCTACATGTATACTTGTTAAAAACGAGAAATTTCTTATTGTTAAAAGGGCTAATTGGGAAAAAGCTTTCCCTGGGAAATACACTGTTCCTGGAGGAAAATTGGAAGTTTTAGATTATGTTTTGAGGGAAAAAGATACATCTCAACACTGGTATAATGTTGTTGAGGATTTAATAAAAAGAGAAGTTATGGAAGAAGTTGGGTTAGAAATCAAGAATATTAATTATGTTACAAGTTTAGTTTATATTAGAAGTGATAAAATACCAACTTTAATTCTCAGTTTTAGTGCAGAACCAGTTGGAGAAGAAATTAGATTATGCAATGCTTTAACAGATTATAAGTTTGTTAATTTAGAAGAGGCTAAAAATTATGATTTAATTGAAGGAATTTATGAAGAGCTTAAAATTTTAGATAAAAAATTAAAAACCGGGAACATAGAAGAATGGAAAGCTAGTTATTGAATGTTATTTTATTCTTTTTTATCTAATATGGATTCAAGAGTTTTATAAGTTAGATATCTTAGCAATGTTTCTGAAATAAATATATTCTTGAAAGTTTTGCAAGAGCATTATAGTCTTGAAAAAATCATTAAAATAGGCAGAATTAATTAAATTTATATATAAAAATCTTTAAAAACTAATTTCATTTTTCTTTTTAATGAAAATTTCAAATATTGATTTAAAGTGGTTAGGGCATGCAGGATTTTTAATTAAAAATTCTTCTGTTATTTATATTGATCCTTATAATATTAAAGAAAATTCTGAGAAAGCTGACCTTATTTTAATTACCCATAGCCATTATGATCATTGTAGTGTGAATGATATTGGAAAAATTATAAAAGAGGGCACAAATATTTTTATTACTGCAGATTGTCAGAGCAAAATAACTAGATTTAATACACCAGTTAAAATAACAATTGTTGAACAAGGGAAGGAATTAAGTTTTAAAGATATCAAAATTTCAGTTTTACCTGCTTATAATATTGATAAATCTTTTCATCCTAAAGAAGAGGGATGGGTGGGTTATTTAATTAAGATGGGAGATGTTATAATTTATCATGCCGGGGATACAGATATTATTCCAGAAATGCAAAAACTTACTGGTTATAAGCAAAAAGGAAGAGAGTTTATTGCTTTATTACCTATTGGGGGTAGATTTACTATGAGTGCTGAAGAAGCTGCAGATGCAACTAAAATAATTAAACCTGATTTAGCAATTCCTATGCATTATGGTTCTATTATTGGAAATGAAGAAGATGCAAAAGAATTCAAAGAACTTTGTGGAGAAAATGGAATTAAATCCCAAATATTAGAAAAAGAATTTTAAAATGAAACAAAATAATTCTTTTCAAGAAATTTATGATAAGCTGAAAAAATCAAAAAAAGTTCTTTTAACACTTCATTCTTCACCAGATGGAGATAGTTTAGGTTCTTGTTCTGCTATGAAATATGCTCTTGAAAAATTAGGAAAAGAGGTTAAAATAATAAGTTATGATAATCTTTCAAAAAATTTGATGGAATTTTATTTTACAAAAGAGGTTGATTTTGGTGTTGATATAGAAGATGTTGATTTAAGGGATTTTGATGTTTTGATTGCTCTGGACACTTCCTCAGAAAATTTAATTTGTAAGGGAAAAGAAGAATATAAACTTTCTAAGAACAATTTTGTTATAAATATAGATCATCATGAAACAAATGTTTTTTTTGGAGATATGAATTATGTTGATGCAAGAAAAACTTCTGCCTGTTCTATTTTATTGGAATTTTTTGAGAGTATGGATTTTGAAATAGATGGAGAATTGTCTACAAGATTATTATTGGGAGTTTGCACTGATAGTGGTTTTTTTAGAACAAGACATGCTGATTTCGCTTTAAAAGATGCGGCCAAATTAATTAAGAAAGGAGGGGATTATTATTTTATTCTTAGCAGTGTTTTGTTTAAAGAAAGATTAGACCTTAAGAAATTTTTTGGTGTTGTTATTGATTGTTTGAAATTTGATAAAAAGAGAAAATTAGGATATTCTCTTATTACTTATGATAAAATTAAAGATTTCGATTTAAATCCCCCTGAGATAAGGCTGGGAATTAATGAGATTATGAATATAGAAGAATTTGATTTTGTTTTAACTTTAATTTATATTAAAAATTCAATAAAAGGAAGTTTTAGGTCTGTTAAAGGTGTGGATACTTCTCTTTTTTCTAAAGAATTAGGGGGGGGAGGGCATAAAGCTGCTTCAGGTTTTCAATTAGAAAATATGAATCTTGAACAAGCAAAAAACAGGGTTTTTGAGGTTATTGATGAGGTTGGAATTCATAAGGAGATTTAATTTTTATTCCTTGTTTTTTACAATAATTTATTGCTTCTTTTCCAGAGCCAATATATAACTGGGGTTTTCCATAATAAAGAAAAATTCTTAAGATTGAATTTTTCTAACTTTTTCTTTTTGATTGGATGTATTTCCAAAAAGAAAAATATTAAAATAGTCTTATTTCCCTTAAAGTTTATGTCAAATGATTATTTTAATCAGAGAAAAGAATCTATTTTGAATAAGCAAGATAAATCATTTAAAGGAAATTGGGATAAAAAAATTGTTAATTTGTGCAAAAAAATTAATTTAAAAAATAATTATTATACAACTTCTTCATGTTCTGGTAGAGTTGTTTTAATGTTTGATAAGGAGGAAAAAAAGAATAATTTATTTATTCAGATTTATCATGATTTAATTAATTTTAAACAGTTAAAAAGAGATTTGAATAAAATTGAATCTGATAGTTTGATTAAATTTAAGCAAGAGCCGTGTATTTTGCATATTGCTTGTAAAAGTTTAGAAGATGCAAAATTTATTTTAGGAAAAGCACGTTTTGTTGGATTGAAAAGATCTGGAATAATTGCAACTGAAAAAAGATTTATAGTTGAGTTATTAAGTACTGAAAAATTAGAGTTTCCTATAATTAATAAAGGTAAGATTTTAGTTGATGATTATTTTCTTAAGTTAATTATAAAGAAATCCAATTTTAATTTAAAAAAGAGTTGGGAAAAAATTGATAAATTAGAGGAGTTGATATATAATTGTTGATTTTATTATATAAATTCTTATAAATAAAGATAAATTTGAAATATATGAATAAATTAGAAAGAAAAATACTTAATGCTTGCATTAAATATGTTGAATCTGAAAAGTCTGCTTTGAGGATTGAGATTGATTATATTTCTTCTGAATTTTTATATTTAAATATTCATGGGAAGGATAGTAAAGAAAGATATGCAAAACAAATAGGATTCATTAAATTTTATAATGGTAAACTTCAAGATATAATCGGGATAGATAATTTTGCAAGATATATACACAAAGAACTATTAGTTTGATAATAATCTTTATCTTTTATCACCAAAATTTATTTAAATGAAATATATTTTATTTTATTATTATATTAATTATTTTAAGTTGGCGCTTTAGTAATTAATATTGTATAGAGGTGGTTTCTTTCCTCTTTTCTGTTCTAATACTTAGAAGTGTGGGGAGTATTTAAATTTTTCCCTGAAAAACTTTTGAGATGATAAAGATGAAAGGAGGAAATAAAAAAAAATGGTTTTAGATTTTGCTAGAGAAGCTATACAAAACACTGATACTCATAGCATTAATTTTGATGAATTAAAAGCTGGTAAAGCAAGTATCAAAGTTATTGGTGTTGGGGGTTGTGGATGTAATGCAGTTACTTGGCTTTTTAATAAAGGTATAACTGGAGCAAGTATCTATGCCCTAAACACAGATGCTCTTCATTTAAGTGTTACAAAAGCTGATGAAAAAATTCTTATAGGTAAAGAATTAACCAAAGGTCTTGGTGCAGGCGGAAAACCTAGTGTAGGAAGAGAAGCTGCAAAAGAAGGTTTGTCAGATATCAAGAGAGCTGTGTCAGGAGCAGATATGGTTTTTGTTATATCTGGTTTAGGAGGAGGTACTGGTACTGGAGCATGTCCTATCGTTGCACAAACTGCAAAAGAAACTGGAGCAGTTGTTATAGGAGTTGTGACTATGCCTTTTGAATCAGAAAAAGCAAGAATTGATAAGGCAGAGTTCGGATTGCAAGAACTTAGAGAAGTTGCTGATACTTGTATTGTATTAGATAATAATAGACTTGTTGATATTGCTGGACAATTACCTATTGAACAAGCTTTTGCTGTTGCAAATGAACTTGTAAGCACTATGATAAAAGGAATTGTAGAAACAATAACTCTCCCAAGTTTGATTAATTTGGATTATGCAGATGTTTCTTCTATTATGAGGGGTGGTGGAGTTGCTGTTATTGGAATTGGAGAGGCAGATACGCAAGATCGTGTTAATGAAGCTGTAAAGCAGGCACTTACACATCCTCTACTTGACGTGGATTATAAAGGGGCTGGCGGGGCTTTAATACATGTGACTTGTGGTCCAGATTTTAAGCTTGAAGAATTTGATGTAGTTGGTAGAACTGTATCAGAGAATCTTAGTTCAGATGCACAAGTTATTATTGGCGCGAGAATTAGTAAAGATTTTACTGGAAAAGTTAGAGTTATTACAATTATGACTGGTGTAAAAAGCCCTTATGTATTGGGAAAAGGACTTGAGGAACAAGCAGATTTAGCTTCAAAAGAAATGACAGATTTAGGCATAGAAGTTTGGAGATAATTTTTTACATTATTTTTAGTTTTTTATTTTTTAACCTCCCTTTTTTGGGAGGATTTTTTTTTAATATTTTTTATACAGAAATTTCTAGCTCAGAAACTCTCCTAAAAAAATACCGAGAGTTTATGATAACAATTTTTTTAAAGAGTTTTTTTATAAATATAGATGGTTAAAAAATCTCAGAAGAAATTACCCGCTTGTCTTTTACCTATTTCAGAGAGCGATACATTTAATAGAAGCGGTAAAATTTCTGATTATCCTTTATTTTTATTGCAAACTTTTCAAGCAAGAGCAGAGTTATCTTTTTTTGGGAAAGGAGTTTTAGTAAAGAAAGTATTAGAAGAATCGTCTTTAGATGATGATTTAATAATTTTTCCCAAGGGGCCTAAACCATTTGGATGGGAATTGTCTCCTTTTGGTTATCTTGTAGAAAAGGAAAATATTAATAAAAATGGAGAAAGAGTAATAATTAAAGGTAAAAAAAATAAATATTATCAAGTTAATCCAAATAAAGTCAAAGATATTTATAGTTGTTCTGTTGGTTCTAAAGGAGTCTATTTATTTGATGGGAATAGTAATAGAACAATTAAAAAAAGTCTTGATTTTTTTTCAGGAGAAATGTTGGGAAATTTTGATGATTATTTTTATGGGGAGAAAAAAAGAATACTTAGAGATTTTTTGTTGAAAGCTTTTAAGGAAAAATAATAATGTTTTTTTAACTATTCTTCTGTTGTAATATATTATTTTAAACTTCTGATGCCTTGTTTTTATAATTGATTTTAAAATAAAAAGAAATGATTTTTAAAAAATGACTGATATAAAATTCGAGATAGAGAAATTAAAAATTTCTAACCTCAAATTTTAAGATAAAAATGACTGATATAAAATTCGAGATAGAGAAATTAAAAATTTCTAACCTCAAA
>CAZRJS010000018.1:10513-17978 GCA_964600565.1 Candidatus Woesearchaeota archaeon
TTTTAAGATAAAAATGACTGATATAAAATTCGAGATAGTTAAAAAAATAGCTGAAGTTAATTTTAAATATCAAGATTTAGGGAAAATTTCTAAAATTGCAAGTGTATCCCCTCCAAGTGTTTTTATTGGTTCTAAACTAAAATATCCCTTGGTTAATGTTGGAATTTTAAGCCCTTTAGAAGGAGATAGCAATGTATGGGTTTATGATAATGAGAAATATTGGGCTAATAATAACTTTCAGATTAAAGATGTATTAAATTTAAGGAATAGTCTATTAAATTCAAGATTTAAATCAAGAGTTCAAGATTCTCGATTAAATAAAAAATTTGTTGAAATTGCCAAAGAAATTGCTGTTGCGTCTAAACCTGTTAATGTTGAAATTGAGTTAGAGAATAGATTAAGATTTAATAGGGAAAAAGATAAAATTTTATCTTCCCATGGAATGAGGGCTTCCTTGAAAAAGGCAAGAGTTGTTTCTAATGTTAAAATTCATAAAAAACTTGATAAAGTTATGAATGATGATTTAAAAGCTTCTGAAAGTTTAAATTATCTTTATAAAAATAATTTTGATGAATATTCTTTAAGCAAAATTTTGAGTGTAGGGGTTTTAGGATTGAAAAAAAATAAAAAATTAGTCCCTACAAGGTGGAGTATTACTGCAACTGATGATACTCTTGGAAAAATTCTGTCTAAAAAAGTTAGAGAAAATAAATGGATTGAAGATTATGAATTATTTTTTGGAGAATTTTTAGGTAATCAATATCTTATTTTATTTTTTCCATATGTTTGGAGTTTTGAATTGTTTGAATTATATCTTCCTCATAGTTCTTGGAATCCTCTTTCAGAAATAAAAGCTTCAACTGATTTTGAGGGTTATGCTGGTAGGAAAAATTATGCTTTTGCAACAGCAGGAGGTTATTATGCAACAAGATTGCCTATTCTTAAATATTTAAATGAAATAAAGCGTCAGGCATCTGTTTTAGTAATTAGAATTGAAACTCCTTCTTATTGGGCAGGGTTGGGAGTGTGGGTGGTGAGAGAGAGTGTTAAAAAAGCTTTGAAAAGAGGAATTATGAAATTTGCTTCAAGAGAAGAACTTATTGAATCAGCAAAAAAAATTTCTAAAATAAAATATGATTTTGATATTTTAGATATAATTAAAAAAAGCAGATTATTAAATGAAAAAAAAGAGCAGAAAGGTTTGGTGGAGTGGTTTTAAGATATAAAGGAACCATCAATAAGCAGAATAATTATGAACGATAAGAATGGTATTAGGATATTATACCCAATCATTATAGAATTTACAATAATAAAAATTTTATAAAATTTATTTTTATATTCTTCAGCTTTATTTTTAATAAAAAAAGAATAAATTAAGGAAAATAAAGGAATAAATGATATGCCCAAGATTATTAATAAGATTATAGAAAGATAATCAAAGGAGATTAAATTTAAAAAATTTAAAAAAATAAAATTTGGAAACAATCCAAGAACAATAGCAATTAAAGTAATAATGTAATAAATTGTTCTTTTTTCCATAAAATTAATGGAAAATAAAGTTTAAAAATTTATTTGAAGAGATTTATTTATTTTCCTCTTGTTTTTTTCTATATTCTTCAATTCTCTCTTTATTTGTTGGGCATTCAGGATTAAAGCAAAAAGTCCAGGGTTTCTTCCCTTTTGTTAAACGCATTAACATTGGAAAGCCACAAGCTTCGCAAAGTTTATCAGTTTTTTTAATTAATCCATTTGGAGGAAGGGTATAAGTATTTTTGCAATTAGGGTAAGCATTACAAGCAATAAAATATCTTTTAGTTTTTTTGGAATATGTTATTGCGAGATTTCCTTCTTTGCATTTTGGGCAAAGCATTAATGCATTCTCAATTTTTTGTTGCTCTCTGTATTCAGAATTTGCATTAACTAATTCTGTGCCTATTTTTTTCTGATTTTTTTTGAAATCTTTTGATATTCCTTTTATGAATCCTTTTGCTTTTTCAATTATCTTTGTTTGTTTTTCATCAAATCCTTTTTCTGAATTTTGTATAGATTCCATCTCTTTTTCAAAATCTCTTGTTAAAGCTTCATCTACAATTATTGGAGAGTATTTTTCAAGAGTTTTTATTAATGAAATTCCTAATGGTGTTGCTTCAATGCTTTTTTCTTTGATGTAGTCTCTGTTGTAAAGTGTTTCAAGTATTGAGGAACGGGTTGCTTTTGTTCCAAGATTTCTTTTTTCTAATTCTGAGATTATTGATGCGGGAGTATATCTTTTAGGAGGTTGTGTTTCTTTTTCTTCTTTTTTAACTTTAAGTATATTAACCTCTCCATTTATATCTGGAAGGTCTTTTTCTTTGATATTTGAAGGGTAAATTTCAAGCCAGGTTTTTTTCACTATTGATTCTCCTCTTGTGGAAAATTTCAACTTATTTATTTCAGCAGTTATTGTTTTCTTGTCTATGATGGCATCTTCGCAAAATAAAGATAGAAATCTTTTCACAATTAAATTATATATTCTTTCTTCATTTCCTGAAAGTATTGGGGGCCTTTCATATTGTGCAGTTGGATAAATTGATGGGTGTGCAGAGTCAGATTTTTTTCCTTCTATTGGTTTTGATTTTTTGATTAAATGTTCAACATTATATTCTTTTGCTAATTTATTTAATATTTCTTTATAGTTTATTGATTCTGGAAGTTTCTGGCTTGAGGTTCTTGGATAAGAAATTAATCCTGCAAGATATAATGATTGTGCATGTCTCAGGGTTTCTGAGGGAGTAATTCCATGAAATTTATAAGCTTCTAGTTGAAGAGTAGTTAAATCAAAAGGGGGTTTAGGTGGAATTTTCTCTTGTTTTTTCTTTGTTTCTGCCTGAGCTTTTTTACCCTCGAATTCATTAAACTTTTCCAGTTGTTCTTCTTCAAAAATATTTTTATTGTATTTTAGTTCTATTTTATTTTTTTCATCAGATACAGTTATAAAAACTTGCCAATAAGGTTGAGATTGAAATTTTTTTATTTCTTGTTCTTTATGAACTATTAAATCTAGTGCTGGTCCTTGAACTCTTCCAATAGACATTATTCTAAATTTTCCTAGTGATTTTATTGCATTCATTAAATCTCTTGAAAGATTTATTCCATAAAACCAATCTAAGTAATGGCGTGTTTCTCCTGCAATTGCTTGCCCCCAATTTAGATGGGGAGATTTTGATTTATATGCTTCATTAATTTCCAAATTTGTGAGTGTTGAGAATTTCATTCTTGAAGCATCTTTTTGATTGCAAAGATATCTCATAATATTTAGTCCAATTACTTCTCCTTCTATGTCATAATCTGTTGCTATTGTTAAACTGCCTGCTTTTTTTACTAAACTTAATATTATATCATAATATCTTTTTGTGAAATCTTTCTTTTTTGCGATAAAATTAGGAACCCATTTAATATCAAATATTGGTGATTCAGAACCAGTTACAGTTTGTTTTAGAGTAAATAAATGTCCTACTGCACAAGCAACAACTATCTCATGCCCGTCTTTGGATACTTCATAATAAGAAACTCCTTTAGAGCCTTTTGTTTTTGAATTTCCTAAAAAAGAAGCAATTTTTGCTGCTGCTTGGGGTTTTTCAGTTATGATTAATTCATATCCTTGTTTTTTTAGTGAAATTTTTGGAGGAATATAAGATATAGCTGCTTTTTTAGTGCTCTTTTTTTTAGCGGTTTTTTTCTTGGACTTTTTTTTAGGGGTTTTTCTTTTTGTATTTTTTTTAATTATTGTTTCAAGAGAAGCATTATCTGGTCTAGAATATTTTTTTTCAATTGAATATTTAACATCATCTTTGTTAATTGGAAAGTAGTTTTCTACTAATTTTTCTTCTTTTGATATTTTCTTTTTTTTTGGCATTTTATGAATTATTCAGATATCTTTTCAAATACTTTAAAGGTAACATATTTTCTGTTCGTAAAATAGGAAGATTACCTACCATGCTTAATTCTAAAGTTAATTGAGTTTTGTACGATGGACCAGGTCCCAGATGACCTCTACTATACATACTCTCGCTATCATCAAAATCTTCTTTAAAAGACTTTGTAGTAATAGATGCTTGCCTAGAAGTTGCAAAAAGCATTTTATTTATTAATTCAATGAGTGCAGATTTTGCGAATGTTTGTTTATCATGCAAGGTTCCCTCGTAACTCGGGTCTTGATTATCACGAATATAATTATATTCGACATTTTTACCCCCTAATCCTAATGTTAAGGTTTCTCCATGTCTTGAATACTTTGTAAAGTTATCAAATATGCTTTTCATGACTTGTTCGTTATTTTTTTTTGGCATTTTATAATATTTATTGAATTCTAATTTGTAAGAATCTTTTAAGGATTTTAATTATATCTTAAAAATTTTTTCTTTTTTTGAAACATTTATTACTTTTGTATCTTGTATTTTTTCCTCTATTCCTCCTGCTTCATGTATATGTGCATTTATTAAAATATCTGGTTTAAATTTCATTATTGCTTCTCTAACTGATTTTGAACCAGGAAATCCTGAAAATTCTGATTTGCTTCCTGCTGGGTGCATATGAGTTACCATTATTTTCTTTTTTGAATTTTTAATTTTTTCATGAGATTTTTCTAGTAAATAAAAAATTTCTTTATCTGGAGTTATAATTACAACATCTCCTCCTCCTGCTCCGAATATTCCTAAATCTCCTTTTTTATAATAACCCCCGTGTATGTTTCTTACATTAGGATATTTTTCTGTTATGAATTCTATTGTTGAAGCTGTTTCATGATTTCCTGGTATGATTAAAACTGGTTTTTTTGCTTTTGTGAATGGACCTATAAGGTTTTTTGTTGAGTCTTCAAACATGGTCAGGTCTCCTGCAAGAATTACTAAGTCAATATTTTGCTTTTTCGCTTTTTCTGCCAATCTTTTGATAAGTCCTTGATTCCCATGTATATCTCCTATTGCAAGTATTTTTGTTTTTTTTTCAGAGGGCATTTTATAATATTCCCTAAATTTATTGATTAATAAATATTCCCTTTAAAATATCCTTTCCAAAACATTTAAAAGTAAGGTGTTTTCTGAATATATATAGTTTAAATTATATATCTATAAGATGAAAGATAATTTTGATACCTTTTTCAGACGAAAGCCCGCTTTAATGTTGGTTTCTCTTAAAAAGAACACGAGAATTAGATATGGCAGTATTCTGGCTAAAGAAGTGGATTGCACTTATAGCCATGCAGTGAAAATCCTGCAAAATTTAGAAGCTTTGAAGTTAGTTGATTTTCAGAAAAAGGGGCGAGTTAAAATTATACAACTTACTACGAAGGGTAGGGAAGTTGCAGATGCAATAGAACATATACAAGGATTAATTAAATAATTCTGCTGTCAGATAGTGTTCATATAGGGAATTTTATTAGATTAGTGAGAACTTTGATTTATTAAGAGTATATATTGTTTGTTATACAAAATTTTAAATTTGTATGGAAATGTTTTTAATATTTAATTAAAATCAAATTATAATGGGACATATAAATATTGAAATCAAGGCAAGATCCTCTAATCAAAATGCGATAGTAGAAATCTTAAAATTGAAAAATGCTGACTTTGAAGGGGTTGATTATCAAACTGACACGTATTTTAAAGTTAATTCTGGCATATTGAAATTGAGAGAAGGAAAAATTGAAAATCATCTTATTTATTATGAAAGAGAAAATAAAGAAGGTCCAAAACAATCAAATATAATTTTGTTTAAATCAGATCCTAAATCTTCCTTAAAAGAAATTCTTGCAAAAGCATTGGGTATTTTAGTTGTGGTTGATAAGAAGAGGGTGATATACTTTATTGATAATGTAAAGTTTCATATTGATACTGTAAAAGATTTAGGGATGTTTATTGAAATTGAAGCTATTGATTATAATGGAACTATTGGCAAAGAAAAGTTGTTGAGGCAATGTCAATTTTTTCTTGATTTATTTAATATTCCTCAAGAAGATTTGATTTCAGTTTCTTATAGTGATTTATTATTAAAGAAATAACAGATTATTTTTAACTTAGTTGGATATTGAGTTTTTGCTTAATATTGGAATAAAGAAAAATCCCTAAAAAAGGAATTTCTCTAACTTTTCTGTTGATTATAGTGAAGTTGTATATTAATCAAAAAGAAAAATAACAAAAATACTTTTATGGCCCCGATGGGATTTGAACCTGAAAGACACCTGCGGTTTCTTGCAAACTTCCCATATAATTTAAACTGATTTGTCAAATCAGAAACTCTAAACAAAAAGAGTTTCTGAGCTAGAAATTTTTGGACGATTATAAAGCGATTTACAATAAATTTCTACATTCAGAATTAAAGTATTTTTTTGCTTAATATTGGAATAACAAAAATACTTTTATGGCCCCGATGGGATTTATTTATAAACTTTTGACCTTTTGTCTAATTTAGTTATTAGAATAATTTTTTGATTTTCTTTTAATTTGTACAATGCTCTATAATTACCAATCCTATATCTGAAAATTTTCTCATGATTATGTCTTCCTACAAATTTAGAATCGTTAGGTATAGGATTTGCTTTTAGATTTTTTAATCTATTTTTTATTCTTCCTTTTAAATGTTCATCTAATTTATCTAAAAATCTTTGAACTCTTTTAGAAAGTTCAATAGAATACATTTAATCTAACCTCTGAGTTTGACCTTCACTTAATTCTTTTTCAGCTTCTTTTATTGAGATTAAGTCATCATTGTCCAATGTTAAATCTACTATTTGTTCTTTAATTTTTGCGACTTCATAAATTAATTCATCTAATTTATTTATAATTAATGTTTCTTTTTCCATATTTTTATTTAAAGGGATATTCTTTATAAAATTTTCTAAAAATATAGCACTTAATGGAAAATCAAGAATTGAAGTATTTTTTTGCTTAATATTGGAATAAAGAAAAATCCCTAAAAAAGGAATTTCTCTAACTTTTCTGTTGATTATAGTGAAGTTGTATATTAATCAAAAAGAAAAATAACAAAAATACTTTTATGGCCCCGATGGGATTTGAACACTTTCATTCGTTAGAATGTAAGTTCCCAAAATTTTAGAATAAAATTTTTAGGACCTTCAACTTTTCCAAAGTTGTAGGGTGAAAATACTTTTATGGCCCCGATGGGATTTGAACACTTTCATTCGTTAGAATGTAAGTTCCCAAAATTTTAGAATAAAATTTTTAGGACCTTCAACTTTTCCAAAGTTGTAGGGTGAAAATACTTTTATGGCCCCGATGGGATTTGAACACTTTCATTCGTTAGAATGTAAGTTCCCAAAATTTTAGAATAAAATTTTTAGGACCTTCAACTTTTCCAAAGTTGTAGGGTGAAAATACTTTTATGGCCCCGATGGGATTTGAACCCACGACACCCAGATTAAGAGTCTAGATACGGTTTTTGCTACCTACAAGAAAGTGCCACAACTTTT
>CAZRJS010000019.1:0-17244 GCA_964600565.1 Candidatus Woesearchaeota archaeon
ATATATTTATAAAAGTTATGTGAAAAATGTTTTATCCCTATCAAGACTATTTATGCCCTAAATAACCTGTAAATATTTTAAATCATTAAATTTTCAAGAAAAATATTTTTCACAAACTTTAAAAACCAGATTTCTATTTTTATTCTATGACAAAAGGACTTTATCAATATTTAAGAGAAGCATGGAAAAAACCAGATAAAAAAATTCTTAGAGAGAGAATGATTCAATGGAGAAAATCTCCTGTTTTTACAAAAGTGGAAAAACCTCTAAGATTAGACAGAGCAAGAGCTCTTGGTTATAAAAATAAAAAAGGATTTATTATTATCAGAATAAAATTAAAAAGAGGGGGGCATAAAAGATCAAGACCTAATAAAGGTAGACGTTCAAAAAATCTACATATAAGAAAAAATCTTAAAATGTCTTATAAATGGATTGCAGAACAAAGAGTAGAGAAAAAATATAAAAATTTAATTGTTCTAAATTCATATCTAATTGGCAAAGATGGAATATCTTATTTTTATGAGGTTATTTGTATTGACCCTGATAAACCAGAAATAAAAAAGGATGCTAAATTAAAATGGGTAAATAAACCCTCTAATAAAAAAAGAGCTTTGAGAGGTTTAACATCTGCAGGAAAAAAATCCAGGGGATTAAAAAATAAAAATCCTCAAAACAAATCACATCCAAGTATTCGAGCTAAAGGAAGAAAAGCAAGATAAAATTTGAATATTCTTGTAAGTTAAAATAATATGAAGAATAAACTTTCAAAAGCTAAAACTGAAAAATTAATTGGAACATTTTTTGAAAATATTAAAAAAAAGTCTTCTAAAGAAATTAGAAAAATTCAAAAGATTGCTATGCACAAAAATATTTCTCTAAAAAATAATAAAAAATTATTTTGCAAGAAATGCTTAACACCATATAAAAATCCAAAAATTAGGATAAAAAAAGCTAGAAAAATAATTCAATGCGAAAATTGCAACTATATTGCAAGATGGAAATTATAGAAAATTAAAAGGAATAATTTATATTCTTATGCTTTTTTAAACTTTCCAACTAACTCAATTAAATCTGTTTGACCTAAAAACATAGATCTGCAACAATATCTTTCAAGCCCTAAATCATCTAAAACTTTCTTGGGAGATTCTCCAGAGCTAACTCTCTCTTTAAACTCTCCCCATAGATGGGCAATTGGCTTTCCACAAGTAAAGCAACGAATTGGGATTATCATAATAATATTCTTTTTTAATGGTTTTTAAAAGTTATGATTTAAGACTTTGGAAAGACAATTAAAAAAATATTTATTTCATAAGAAATCTTTATTATTTGAAACAAAAGTAATTAAATAAAAAATTAGTTTTTAATCAAAATTTCAGGAGAAAAACAGGTTTTTTAGAAAAAAATTATTAAAATGAGGGAAATTTGACAAAACCTCGCTGAATAAATAGAATAATCATATTTTCTCAAATCAGAAACTCTCTGTAATTTACTTATGACTCTCTCTGAACTTAAAATTTTATCCATAAAGGAAATGAGTATTATTAAATTTCTGTATTATAATAAAATTATGCAAACTTTTATAAATAAACTTTTTTTTAGAAACTATTGCAAAAAATAAAAAGGGGCAAATTTAGAAAAATTTTAATAATGGCTAAAAAATGCATTTATTGTGGTAGAGAAATTTCAGATTATAGTGTTATAGATTTTTGTGAAATATGTGGAAAAGGGGTTTGGGGAGAAAAAATGTTTAATACAATTGTTAAAAATATGGAAGATGCGAGAGAAAAAGGTGATTTAGGTTCTACATAAACTTTTTGCTAAGAAAATTGCATTTAATATTTTAAAAGATAGTTTTTTAAATACCCTCTTTCTGAATAAAATATGGTAAGGAGAAAACCAGTGAGAACTAGGGGAAAACTGCAATTTAGCAGATTTTTTCAAAAACTAAAAAAAGGAGATTTTGTCTCTGTAGTTAAAGAAAAAGCTTGGAGCTCTAATTTCCCAAAAAGATTGCAAGGTAAAACAGGAATAGTAGAAAGAAGACAGGGTAAAATTTTTATTGTTAAGATAAAGGATATTAATAAAAAGAAAGAATATTTAATTGAACCAATTCATTTAAAAAAAATAAAATCAGAAAATAATTAAAATGATAAAAAAAAGCGAACCAGTTTCAATTTCAGAAATTAGTGAATACATCAAAGAAGATACTTCAACAAATAATGAATTAAAAAATTTTATAAAAAAATTTGGGAAATTGAAAAAAGAAGATGCTAAGAAATTAAAAGAAGAAATAAATGATTTAAACTTAATAAAAGTCAAACCAGAAGATATTACAAAAATTATTGATTTTTTACCAGATACAAAAGAAGATTTGAATAAAATCTTTATAGATATAGGATTAGATGAAGATGAAACAAAGAAAATATTGGAGAAAATTAAAAAATTTAACTGATGAAAATGCCAAAAGAAGAGTATGCAATAATATTAGAGTTTTTACCCAATGGTTATCCTCTAGAAAGGAAAATGATGCCTTTGGTTCAGGCAGTTGGAGAACAAAATTTAATTCTTTTAGAATTGGTTCCTAGAAAAGGAATCCAATTTGAAGGTGGAGAAAGGGTATATATTGGACAGGATAAAAGAGATGAAATTTATTATATCCTTGGTAGATTGCCTCGAGAAAAATTAACAGAATCTGCTAAAGATAATCTTGGGGATTTTATAAAACAAAAAATAAAAAAAGAAAATCAAAAATTTTTAGATTTTTTTAATAATTCTGAAGCAATTAATAAAAGGATTCATCAAATTGAACTTCTTCCAGGAATGGGAAAAAAACATATGCAAGAAATATTAAAACAGAGAAAAGAAAAACCCTTTGAAAGTTTTGAGGATTTAAAAAAACGTGTATCTAACTTACCTGATCCTGAAAAAGCAATAGAAAAAAGAATATTAAAAGAATTGATAAATATGGAAAGATACAATTTATTTGTTGGATAAAATGGAATCAAAAATGCAAAAACCAGAAAAGATAGACGAAGAAAGAATAATCAGGATTTTATCTAGTAATATTAATGGAAAAATGAGCATATATTCTGGTTTAACAAAAGTAAAAGGAATTTCCTGGAGTTTTTCAAATGCTATATGCAATGCAATAAAAATTGATAAAAAAAGGAAAATAGCTTCATTAACTGAAGAAGAAATAAAGGAAATAACAGAATTTACTAAAAATCCTCCAGTATCTCCACATTTACTAAACAGAAAAAATGATCTTGAGACAGGTTCTAAAAAGCATTTAACAGGAGGAGATTTAGAATTACGGAAAGATTTTGATATAAAAAGATTAAAGAAAATAAGAAGTTATCGTGGTCTTAGACATGCTTTAAAACTTCCATTAAGAGGGCAAAGAACTAAGGGAAATTTTAGAAAGAATAAATCTAAAGGTGTTGGAATTAAAAAGAAAGTAAATAAAAAATAAATAAAAAATTCAAATGAAAAGAAAACATAAAAAATATTCAAAACCCAAAAGACCTTTTGATAAAACTAGGATAAATGAAGAAGCTCAGATTAAAAAAGAATTTGGTTTAAAAAATAAAAAAGAAATTTGGAAGGCTGAAGCAAAAATAAAATTAATCAGAGAAAAAGCAAAAAAACTAATTTCTGCTTCTGATAAAGAACAAAAAGCTTTATTTGATAAATTAAAAAAAATAGGGCTTAATGTTAACTCAATAGGAGATGTTTTAACATTAGAGAAAAAAGATTATTTAAAAAGAAGATTACAAACGATTTTAGTAGAAAAAAAATTAGCTACAACTCAAAAACAAGCTAGACAAATGATTGTTCATAAAAAAGTTATTATTGATAAACAAGGGGTTAACAGCCCATCTTATATTGTACCTGTAGAAATTGAAAATAAAATAAATTTGAAATATAAAAATGTTAAATAATAAAGAAAAAACAACATATGAAGAAAAAAATAAAAAGAAAGATATAGAAGCAGTTATTAATATTTACACTTCATTCAATAACACGATTGTTCATGTTACTGATATGTCTGGCATAACCCTTGCAAAAGTTAGTGGGGGGATGGTTACTAAACATGGAAGATTAAAAGCAAATCCTACAATTGCAATGTTTATTACAAAAAGAATAACTGAAAAAATAAAAGATCTTGGAATTAAATCTTTATATGCTCGGATAAGGGCAAAAACAGGGAACCCTGCACCTGGACCAGGAGCACACACAATAATAAGAAGTTTATCTAGAGAAGGCTTCAAGATATTAAATATTTTAGATACCACTAAAATTCCTAGAGGGGGACCAAAAAAGAAAGGGGGTAGGAGAGGGAGAAGACCTTAGAAAGTTTTAAAAATGAAGATAATTAGAAAATAAAATGGAACTTGTAAACAAAAAGGAAAATCAAATAACATTTAAAACAGAAATTTCAGAGAGCTTGGCTAATTCCATCAGAAGATATGTTAGCCACATTCTTACATTAGCTGTAGATGAAATTGAAATTTCAAAAAATGATTCTCCATTATATGATGAAACAATTGCCCATAGAATTGGTTTAATCCCATTGAAAACAAATAAAACAATTAATGGAAAAATAGAAATTAATTTTGATTTAGATAGTCAAAAAGAAGGTTTTGTTTACTCAGGAGAAATGGTTAGCTCAGAAAAAAATGCTGAAGTTGTTTATGATAAAATGCCTATAACTATACTTCCAAAAGGACATGAATTAAAGCTAAAGGCTACTGCAAAGGCAGGTATAGGACGTGAGCACTCTAAATTTTCTCCAGGAATGATATTTTATAGAGAAATATTTAATGTTAAACTAAATGGAAACTGTCCTTTAGAATTAATTGATATTTGTCCAAAAAAAGTATTTGAAGAAAAAAATAATAAAGTTGTTGTTAAAGACAGTCAAAAATGTGACTTTTGTGAAGAATGCTTAATTAAATTTAATGATAAAATTAAGATTGAGCCTACAAAAGAAGTTTTAATCACTGTTGAATCATTTGGACAAATACCTCCAAAAGAAATTTTTAAAAAATCTATTGAAAACCTTAAAAAAGATTTGAGTGATATTTCTAAAAAAATAAAGTAAATATAGTTATTAATAAAAATTCCAAGGGACGAGAAGATAAAATTTCTTTTTATACATATAAAAAAATTAATAAAATAAAGGGCGTTCAATAAAGCCATTATTCTAAACATTTTTATATTAATAATTCCCTATTTTTTATAAGTGGGGATGCTGGAGCGGTCAAACAGGACAGCCTCAAGAGCTGTTGGCTTAGTGCCTACGCAGGTTCAAATCCTGTTCCCCACATAGATAATTTTTTAAATTAAATTTTTGTAGATATTATATGTTATTGGAAAATTTTTCATCCTCATGGAATATTTTTATATTTAGTAGTGCTATTATTGCGATTTTATATGGGATATATCTGATTAAGCAAATTTTACCATTACCTTCGGGAAATGACAAGATGAAAGAAATTGCAAAGGCAATTCAAGAGGGTGCTAAAGCATATTTAAACAGGCAATATAAAACAATTGGATTTGTTGCTGTTGCTTTATTTTTTATTATTGGATTTGTTCCATCTTTGGGCTGGGCTGTTGCAATTGCTTTTTTATTTGGTGCTTTTTTATCTGCACTTACAGGTTATATTGGAATGAATATTTCTATAAGAGCCAATGTTAGGACAGCAGAAGCTGCAAGAGGGGGGTTGCAAAAAGCATTAGATGTTGCAGTTAAAGGGGGGAGTGTTACTGGATTCCTTGTTGTGGGGCTTGCTCTACTTGGAACTGCAATAGTTTATTTTATAACAAAAGATATTACAATATTAATTGGCTTGGGTTTTGGGGGCTCTTTAATTTCTATTTTTGCACGTTTAGGAGGCGGGATTTATACTAAAGCAGCTGATGTTGGTGCTGATTTAGTTGGAAAATTAGAAGTAGGTATTCCTGAAGATGATCCTAGAAATCCTGCAGTAATTGCAGATAATGTTGGTGATAATGTTGGTGATTGTGCTGGAATGGCTGCAGATCTTTTTGAAACTTATGTTGTAACTTCAGTTGCAACTATGATTTTGGGAACTCTATTATTTGCAAATTTTCCTAATGCAATCTTATATCCTTTAGCATTGGGAGGGGTTTCAATTATTTCTTCTATTGTTGGAACTTTTTTTATCAAATTAGATTCAAGTAAAAAAATAATGAAGGCATTATATAAAGGATTAATTGCTGCAGGTATTTTGGCAGCAATAGGTTTTTATCCAATTACTATGCATTTAATGAAAGGTAATGGATTATATTCTCCAATTAATTTGTATTTTTCATCTCTAATAGGTTTGATAGTTACTGCTGCATTAGTAATAATTACTGATTATTATACCTCGAGCAGCCATAATCCAGTGAAAGAAATTGCAAAGGCGTCTAAAACAGGACATGGAACAAATATCATCTCTGGCTTAGCTGTTTCAATGCGTTCAACAGCTCTTCCAGTATTAATTATAGTTGCTGCTATTTTATCCTCTTATTATTTTGCAGGTTTATATGGAATTGCAATTGCAGCAATGGCCATGTTATCTATGACAGGAATAATTGTGGCAATTGATTCTTATGGTCCGATCACAGATAATGCAGGTGGAATTGCCGAAATGGCGGGAATGGATAAAGAAGTGAGAAAAGTTACTGACTCTCTTGATTCAGTCGGGAATACCACCAAAGCAGTTACTAAAGGTTATGCTATTGGTTCTGCAGCTTTAGCTGCATTAGTACTTTTTGCTGATTTTTCACATAGTCTTCCTGAAAAATTTCAGTTCATGATAAATGATCCATATGTATTAGCTGGGTTATTCATTGGGGGATTATTACCATTTTACTTTGGAGCTTTAGCTATGAAAGCAGTAGGAAAAACAGCAAGTTCAGTTGTTGAAGAAGTAAGAAAACAACTAAAAGAAAAACCAGGGATTATGGAAGGAAAAGAAAAACCAGATTATGGCCACACAGTAGATATTGTGACTAAAGCTGCTATTAGGCAGATGATTCTTCCTGCACTAATACCAGTTATTGTTCCCATTTTAGTAGGATTTTTACTTGGTATAGAAGCTTTAGGAGGCTTATTAGTTGGAACAATTATTACAGGAATTTTTGTTGCAATTTCTATGACTACTGGCGGGGGTGCTTGGGATAATGCGAAAAAATATATTGAAGAGGGTCATTTTGGGGGTAAGGGTTCAGAAGCACATAAAGCTGCTATAACAGGAGATACAGTAGGAGACCCCTATAAAGATACTGCAGGCCCGGCAATTAATCCTATGATTAAAGTTGTTAATATTGTTGCCTTATTGATTATTAATTTATTAATATAAAATAAATAACTTTAAAAACTATTAATTTCTTGAACTTTTACCTGCGAGTTAAAGCGTTTAGTGGGAATTTTGTTCTCATTAAAAATTTGTCAAATGAAAAGTAAAACAAAAATATCAAAACAAGCATTTAAAAAAACAAATCCAAAGTTAGTTGAAACTATCTTGGCATGCAAAAAAAATAAAGATTGGTTAAAAATTGCTTCAATAATCTCTGGACCAAAAAAAAATAGAATAAATATAAATCTAGAAGAGATAAGTAAAAATATTAAAAATGGAAAGAAAATTATAATTCCCGGAAAAATTCTCTCTCAAGGAGATTTAAATAAAAAAGTAGAAATTATTGCATTAAGTTTTTCTGAAAAAGCAAAAGAAAAGTTAAATAAAGCTGGAATTAAATTTTCTAATATAATTGAAGAAATTAAAAAAAATCCTGATGCTAAGGATGTGGAAATATTAACAAAAAAATGAAAATAATTGACGGGCAAGGAGCTATTTTAGGAAGATTATCTAGTTATGTTGCTAAAGAAGCTTTAAGAGGGGAGGAAATAATTGTTGTTAATTGTGAAAAAATAATTATAACTGGCAATAAAAAAAATATTAAAAAAGAATTTGAAGAAAACAGAAATAAAAGGGGTCGGGGATTATTAGGCCCTAAAATACACAGAACTAATGAAAAAATTGTAAAGAGAGCTATAAGAGGCATGTTGCCTCATTATAAAAAAGGCAGGGGTGAAGAATGCCTTAGAAAAATAAAATGCTATTCAAAAATTCCTGAAAAATTTAAAACCATAGAAAAACTTTCTATTGCTAAGGAAAAAAAGAATAAATTTATTGAAGTTAAAGATTTAACTAAAAAATGAAAAAAATAACTGTTGTTGGTAAAAGAAAAAGAGCAATTGCTATAGCTCAAATTAGCAAAGGTTCTGGAATAATAAAAATTAACAATAGAAATTATGAAACTCTAAATAATTTTGATAAACTTAGAATTGAAGAACCTTTAAGAATCACCGAGAGAATATTGAATAAATTAAATTTTAATGTGTTAATAAAAGTTAAAGGGGGCGGTGAAAAAAGTCAGATTGAGGCATCAAGACTTGCTCTTGCAAAATCAATTAAAGAATTTATAAATTCAGAAGAACTAACAAAAGCTTTCTTAAACTATGACAGAAATCTACTTGTCGCAGATGTTAGAAGAAAAGAAGTTTATAAACCTGGGGACAGTAAAGCAAGGAAAAAAAGACAGAGTTCAAAAAGGTAGATAATTTTTTAAGATTAAATAAGAATTTCCAATAATCAATTTTCCTTCTGCAGAAATCTTAATAATCTTATTATAATAGTTTACTGATTTTTCTAATTGAGTTTCTCCTTTTTCAATTAATCTTTCTTCTCCGTTTGATTTATATTCTATAACAATAACGCTAAAAGGAATAAAATTTTCTAATTTTCTATTTACCCTCCTTTTCATAAAAAAAACAAGATCTGGCTCAGCATAAAAACTTCCCCTATAAAACAATTTAGGTTCAATTGATACTGATAAAACTTTCCTTCTCCCAATTCCAATATATCAAGGATTTAATGCTAAAACTTCTAGTGCTTTTCTATGAGAAATATTATATTTTCCTCCCATAACAAAGTAATAAAAAATGTTTTAAAAAGAATGTTATGCTAAAAAATACCCTTTATTAAACATTATAAAATTCTTTATTAAATTCTTTTTATGCCTAATTTTTCAAATTTGTTCTGAACATGATTGAACAAAGTTGAAGAAATTAAAGGCTGGTGTTCTCCCTGGTGGATTTGCCCATTAAATTTTATTTTTCCAACATAAGTAAAATTCATAAGTATTTTTTTTATTCCATTGACTGAAAAATTATGTTTTTTTGCTATTTTTGTTAAACTAAATTTCCCATTTAAAAATTCTTCAAAAATTTCTTCTACTTCATGATAATTTTGTGCAGGAATTAATTTTTTCTTTTCCAATTTATAACCAAAAGGTGGGCGAGTCATTAATTTCCCTAACAAAGCTTTTTTTATCATACCTTTTTTATTTCTATTCTCAGATAAATCTGAATATTTTCTAAAAGGTTCTAAACATTCAAAAGAAATTTTTTCTTCAATATAATTGTCAAACTCCTCTGGATTATTTGGTGCGAACAAAAAACAAATATTACATAATGGGAGTCCAAATTTTTCTTTATTTTTTTCAGATTTATAACCACATTTTGAACAAATTGAACTTTCTTCGGTAACCATTTTCTTATAATAATTCATCTATAGGAGATTTTATTTTTTTTAATTCTTTTGTTGAAATATGGGTATATAATTCAGTTGTAGAAATTGAACTGTGACCTAAAAGTTCCTGAATTTTTCTTATATCTACTCCATTCTCAAGTAAATGAGTTGCAAAACTATGTCTCAGAGTATGACAGTGAACTGGTTTATCTATCCCTGCCTTTAATGTAGCATTATTTACTATTTTTTGGATATTCCTCACGGTCAAGTTTTCATTAGGGCCTGTAAAAAGATAATTCTGCTTTAATTCTTTTTGTTTTTCAGCTTGCTTTAGCAGACTATTTTTTAAAAAAGAAGAAATATTAAAAATTCTCTCTTTACGCCCTTTTCCTTTTTTTACCCTACCTATATTTTCTTCAAAATCAAGATCTTTTATTTTCAAATTAACAAGCTCTGAAACCCTTAAGCCGGAAGAATACATCAACATAATTATAAGTTTTGATTTTTCTGTTGCTACTGAACTAAAAAGCTTCTTTATCTCTTCTTTTGATAAAACAAGAGGTATTTTTCTATCTCTCTTTGGTCTTTTTATTTTAACAGTAATATCCTCTTCAAGAATATTAAAATATGCATACTTAATTGCTGAAAGAAAAAGTATGACTGACGAAGCAGAATAATGGAAAATTTTTTCTACAATATATTTTTTAACATCATCTTCTGTAATCTCATAAGGGGGTTTCTTTGAAAAATTTAAAAAAGATTTATTATAATTAAGATAATTTTTTATTGTATAAAATGAATTTTTAGATATTTTTAATTCTAATTCTAATTTTTGTAGGAATTTCTCTGTATTTAGCTTATCCATATTTAAATAAAAACATTTAACTCGCCTAGTTGTTTTAACAACTGTTTATTATTATGAAATAAAATTGTTTTTATCCCTAATTTTCTTGCAGGTTTAAGATTCCACTCTTGATTATCAATAAAAATTATTTCTGAAGGTTTAATTTTTAGTTTTTTTAATAATAATTCATAGATTAGTCTATTTGGTTTTCTAAAACCAACCTCGCAAGAAATAATAGAAATATTAAATATCTCGGAAAGTTTTTTTGGAATTAAAACATCCTTTGAAAAATACCACATATCTGAGAGTATTGCTATTTTATAATTTTTATTTTTTAATTTTTCAGCAAATTTTAATAATTTTTTATTTAATTTAAAATTTTTTAAATAAGCTTTTTTATAAATTTTTTCTAATTTTTCTGGATTTGTTTTTAGATTATCAGATATTTTTCTAATAAACTCTTTTTTAGAAATTTTTCCTTTAATTGATTCAGGATAAATTTTATCTATTGAATCAAAATATTTATCTATTGAAAGATGTAATTTATTTGCAATAAATTCATGAACCCCTTTATTATGAATTTTTCCTCTAACAACTGTTGGGCTTTTTTTATTTAGCTGTAAAACCCCCCCTACATCAAAAACAACTGCTTTAACTTTTTTTCTTTTAAAATTTTTTGAGCTTTTCTTTTTTAATATTTTTTTCATAGAAAAGTTATACGAACTTCTTTAAATAGTTTTTCTATTTTTTATCTAATCTATAGAAAATAAATCTAAAAAAATAATTTGGGAACATTTTATAAATAAAAAATAACAATAATGATTATAATTTTAATAAAAAATAGAAAAAAATGGTTGAAAAAAAGAGGAGAAAATTAAAATCCTTAAATGAGAAAATCTATCCTGCAAAAAAATCAAAAAGATTAGAAGGTAATTTGAGAAGAAAACTTCAAAATCCTAAAAAAATTCTTGAAAAATATATTCAAAAAGATATGAAAATTTTAGACATGGGTTGTGGACCAGGGGTTTTTTCTATAGAATTAGCTAAAATGATTGGCCCAAAAGGAAAGATTATTGCAGCTGACTTACAAGAAGAAATGTTAGAAAAATTAAGGATAAAATTAAAAGACAATAATCTAAAATCAAAAATAAAACTTCACAAATGCAAAAAGGATAAAATTGATCTAAAAGAAAAAGTTGATTTTGTTTTTGCTTTTTATGTTGTTCATGAACTATCTAATAAAAAAAGTTTCTTTGAAGAGATTTCTAAAATTACAACAAAAAAAGCCAAGTTATTTATTGTTGAACCAAAATTTCATCTTTCAAAAAAAGACTTTGAAAAAACAATTGAAATGGCAGAAAAAACAGGATTTAAAATTATTGAAAAACCAAGTATATTCTTAAGTATGGCTGTTATTATGGAAAAAATTGATGAATAATATTAATAAAATAGGTTTTACCCCCATAACAGACTACGTATAATGTATATTGTACGTAGTTTTTAACTATTTTTAGTAAAATTTCAGAATATTACCATCTATCTGGTCCATCTAGAGATTCTCTAGATTCATAAGGGATGCAATTTGTATCCTTAGGTAAGCTTTGTGCATACATTCTTTTAATTTGTTTTACAGGATTGTATTTATCTTCTACAATAATAGGCATACCAACACATTCACTTATCCCTGGTTTAACAAAAATAGGGCATTCATAATCAATAGAACAAGAACCAGAAAGGTAATGACTGCATAGACTGGTGCATTTAACCATTTAGAAAAAGGTTTTATTTATTTAAATAACTTACTATCTTTAAAGACATATTCACTAAGGTTAGCTTAATTAACATGCTTTAATAGAACATCTACTCAATATTTATCATTCAAATTATTCTTAAGCCAGTGTGAAGTAAATAAAATTAATACTAACCCTAACAATGTTATGAAAATTGATGTTATAATACTTAGAATTGCTGAAGAATTTAAATCAAGAAAAAAATTAATAAAAGATTGTGAAATATCAAAAATTGTCTGTCTCCAGGTAAAAGCAATAGTAAAACCTATTGTGATTAAAATCAACATTCTAATTTGTTTTTTGAACTCTTTTTTAAAATTCTTTCCAATGTAAAAAAAATCTTTTGCTTTTTGTTTCATTTTTAAGATAAATAAAATAACGCAATTGGTTTTTAAAAAGATTTGCAGTTAATTTTTATTAATTTTTAATTCAACAGGATTTTGTATACTAAGGTTAGCTAAGTATAATCATTTACTAATAAAGGGCGTTCAAACAGGTGTTCAAGAAATTCTTTTGGTGATTTATCGTCGATAAAAAATTATAATGATTAACTTTTAAACAGCTGTTTAAAAAAAGGCCTGGGTGTTTAAGGGTGTTTTAAACAGCTGTTTATCGACTTTTTTTGCTTTAAACACCTGTTTTTTTTAAAGAATAAGGCAAAAATCTCCCATAAAAATATTAGAGAAAAAAAGGGTTTTTCCGTCGAAAACAAAAACATTTTTAAAGTTATTTTTTTATATATAGGTATGTTTGGATGGTTTTCAAGAAAAAAGGGTGTTGAAGAAATAAAAGAGGAAACAAAAAAAGGTTTTGACTCTGTAAAAAAAGATATTGTTTCTGTAAATGGCTGGATTAAACACCTTGAATCTGAAAAAGATATTCACAAAAAAGATATTTTTGAACTTAAAGAAAGTTTGTCCTCGATAAAAGAAGATATTGAAGGAATAAAAAATGTAATCTCAATTATAAATGAAATCAAGCCCCAACAAGTAACTAAAAAAAATAAACAGGTGTTTAATAAACAAACAGCTGTTTATCCTGTTCAAACAGGTGTTCAAACAGGTGTTCAAACACCAAATTTTAGTCAATTTTCAGTTACAGAAAGAGCAATCATCTGGATTCTTTTAAATAGTGACTTAAAATTAAGTTATGAAGATCTAGCTGCAATAATGGGAAAAGAAAAATCAACAATAAGAGGACAAATAAATGTCATAAAACAGAAAAGTGAGGGTTTAATTAATGAAGAATTTGAAAAAAACAGTAAAAAAAGGGTATTTATACCTGAAGAAATTAAAGAAAAGATGTTAAAAAAATCAAAAGTGAGAATTAGGCAGAAAAAAGACACTGAAAAAACTAAAAAAGAGGAGGAAAATTAAAAAAAAGTTAGAGTTATACCAAAAGAGAGAGAAAATAGAGGAATTCAATATAAAAATTAATATCCTTGCACCTGAAAAAAGAGATATTAATGAGAGAAAAGATATAATAAAAATATTGGAAAAAAGAGATAAAACTTTAGTCGTTAAACCGAATAGAATCTAATTTATAAATCTCTTAATTGTATTATCGTCGGTAAAGTTGCTATTTTTTTCAAATTTTCTGAGATATTTAGATGAATATTTTTATTATTTACCTTGATTTTCTCAATAGGAACACCTTTATTTATTAATCTCCCAACATAATCTCTAATAGAACTTTCAGTGAGATTTAATTTACTTGAAAGATGTTTATAAGTTGCATAACTATTTTCAATATCTAATTGATATAACATAGAAAAAACAAGAAATTCTTGATTAGTTAATCTCTTAAATTTTAAACGAATCTGCTTTTTCAAATTATCTAAGGACTCTAAAATCTCAGCAGCATTATCTATGGTTGAAATTTCTTTAGAATCTATCTGTCTGTTTGTCTGTCTGTCTGTCTGTCTGTCTGTCGAAACCCCTTCATTTCCAGTGGAAATAGGTAAATTAACCCTTTTTAAGCCTTCTAAAGCACTACTATGTGTCGAAGAATTTTGGAGTTGTGTTTTATTTAGTGTGTTATCTGTCGAAGTTTTTACTGGTTTATTTAAGATAAATTCTTTTAAATCCCTTATTTCAACTCTTATTAAATCTAAATCATTCCTTAATTCATTCATATCTGTTCTAACTTTTTGAAAAGCTTTTTTAATTTGATCCATTTTTTTCAACAATTCAAAGAATTCAATCTATAAAAATTTTAGTCTACTTAATCATAATATTTAATAAAATAATCAAACTAAATTAGACTTATAAAAATTATAAGTGTTCAACGATAACTTCCATCTTGAACGCCTTATATAATCCTTGCCTTGGGGATTTTTTTTAATTTCATCCACTAATTTTTTATTTTTTAACTCTACTAAAAGCTTTTTTATGAATTCTTCATCTCTTGCAATTTCATTAGCAATATGAGAAGTAAACATCGGTCTTGGATTTGTTGAATATAAAAAAATTAATATCTGCTCATAAATTTTTTGTTTTTTCTTATCTGAGATTCTCATAAAAAAGAATATCAAAAGAGATTATAAGTTATTCGGTTACAATAAAAATTATTTTCTTATCTAAAAAATTAAATTTTAACCCCTTTAATTTTCCATTTAGATTTATCCTGAACAATTTTATTATCAAGAATTATCTTTGCATTAGACATATCTGTTACAATATCCCAATGTATTGCGGAATCATTTTCTCCACCATTTTCTTTATATGCAGCACCTAAAGCAAGATGCATTGTTCCAGATATTTTTTCATCAAATAAAAGATTTTTAGTGAACTTTTTTATTTTAGTATTGCAACCAATCCCAAATTCCCCAATATAAGGAGAATTTTCATCTATTTCTAGCATTTTTTTAAAAAAATCTTTATTTTTGCTTGCATTAAACTCAATAACTTTGCCTTTTCTGAATTTCAGGGAGATATTTTCAACCTCTTTTCCTGATTTTATTGCAGGATATTCAAATTTTATCCAGCCATTTAAACTCTCTCTTACAGGAGCCATAAAAACCTCTCCTCCAGGCATATTTTCTTCACCACTATCTACAACCGCATTTTTTCCGGCAATGGAAAATTTCAAATCAACCCCTTCTCCAATTAAATGAACGTTTGATGCATTTTCAAAGATTTTTTTAATTTTATTATATTGTTCTTTTAATTTCTTCCAATCTTGTAAACAAGATTCATAAACAAAATTTTCATAATCTGTTAAAGACATTTCAGCCTCCTGTGCTAAGGCTTGACAGGGAAAAGCAATTGTGCATCTTCTTATTTTATCTTTTTCATTACAGATATAAGTTGAGATAGGGTGTATAATTTTCTGTCGTGCAGTAATTTTTTCTGGATTTGCAGAAGATAATTCCTTTGTGTTTATTTTTGTGTTTATTCCAATATATTTATCTGCTTGTTTTAAAACATCCATAAATTCTTTAGGAAAATTTTCAATTTGTTCTTTTGTTGCATATTTATAAAAAAAATCATCTGTGTTTGGTAAATTAAATCTTATAATTGGGTGTGCTTTTGCCAAGATTACTGCTTTATAAAGTTCAACTAAAAAATCTATTGATTCAATATTTCCTGAAATAATTACTTTTTCTTGGGGTTTAACTGAAACAGAATAATTTACAGCTAATTGGGCTAATTTTCTTGTTCTTAAATCTAATGGCATTTTTCATAAACTCAGAATAAGTATCTTAGGTGATTTTTAAAAATTATGTTTTCACCCCTAAATTAATTTCCTAAAGGTCTTTATTATCTTTATTATCTTTATTAGACTCTATTTTTGGTAAAGATACATGTGCAGGAAGACCTATTTCTTCTTCTAATTGTAGTGTTTTTACAGTTGTTTTCATTAAAATTATATTAAATAAGTCAACTTTGAAATTATCCGGCATTTTTTTATCTTCCCAATTCTTCAAAATCTCCTTAGTTTCTTTAGAATCTACTGATAATAAAAGATCTCCTTTTAATTCAATTTTAGCAAATCCTAGTTCATAATTAATAAAATAAATAAAATCTACACCTAATAAGTTTTCTTTAGATTTATTGAAAATATCTGAATTAACCTCTTTTATATTAAGAACATCTATATTTGCCTTAACATCAATCTTCCCAGAGATATTCTTTATTTTTTCTGCACTAATTTTTTTAAAGTTAAAACCTATTAATTTCATAATTTACAAAAATAAAAGAGAGTTTTTAAATATTTTTATCTTTTAATTATTAAGAATGAGTTAAATTTATTATCAAAAAAAGTGGTTAAAAGAGGAAAAACATCTAATTTTAAGATTATTATTTGAAATTAATAATATATATTATATAGAATCCAATATATTCCCATAAAAACTAATAATATTAAAACAAATAACCACCAATATTTTTTCCAAAAAAAGTATTTTACATCTGCAATTTTTTTCTCATAATTCATTGCATCTTTTTTAATTCCCATATTAAAAGAATTATCAAATAGTTTTTTTTAAATCTTTACATTATTAAATTAGATTAAATCTTCTTCAGAAACAACAATAAAATCACCTATGGCAATTATAGCATTATAAGGTATTAATAATTCATTAGATTCAGTTACTTCTAAATTAAGATTTTTTATATAAGGTGTTGGATCTTTTATAACAATATTAATTAATTCTCCAGACTTTGTTTCAAAAGTTATATCCCTCACAAAACCTAATCTTTTTCCCTCTTTTGTAACAATCATTTTACTTATTAGAGAATTAAAAGGTTTCTTTTCAGTTTGCATAACTAAATAAAAAGAAAATTGTTTATAAATTTTTCTGTGAAAAAAAGATATTGTTAAATTACTACTTATTTTTTAAAAACAGCCTAATATCTCCCACCCCTTCATTTCTTATAGAAATGTTTTTAAAGGAAATCTTGATTTTTTTATTTTTATTTTTTATTTAAAAAAATATATATAATATAATATATATATTATAATAATAATAATAATAATAATAATAATAATAATAATAATA
>CAZRJS010000020.1:0-16816 GCA_964600565.1 Candidatus Woesearchaeota archaeon
ATGTTACGTTTAGAAGAATTAGAAAAATTAGCAGATTAAAAAAACCTTGGAGGGTTAAGATGAGTTTAGGACATGATTTGGAAATGATAAGGTCAATGGAAGCGGCAAACAAAGATGGTTCGGCAAAATTTAAGATTGGTGATAAGGTTATAATAAAGAGTATCTCCGAATGGAGACGAGAGCATAATGGTAGTGGCGACATAGGTATGGTTGGTATAGTTATTTCAGTTCATCTAAATGCCCCAAGAGATTTATATTCACCAACATGGTATGGCATAGAAATAATAGATAGCGATAAATACGAACAGGTTGATGAACGTCATTTAATTAAAAAATAATATAATATGAAAATATAATATTAAAATAATATATACTTTCGTTTCACATCAACATACATATTATTATAAGCAAACTAAATAAGACCTTTAGGAGGGGTAAGATGACAAGTCAAGAAAAGATAGACAATGAAATTGAAGCATTAGACGGTTTAGCAGATGATGATAAGGGAATTTCGATTGCCGATTATGTAAAAGGTTTGCATAATGTATTACCTAAAGAAGTTCAAATGAAATTTGATACATTAGTAAATTAAAGTAAATAAATAATAAGGACACACACAGCAACAATAAATTCTACTGAAGAGAAGAAAAAAAAGGTGTCCTGTTAAATAAATAATAAGTTCTGCCATAAGAACTATAAAAACACACAAGCGTTGGTATAAAAGCCAGTAATTGTGTGTTTTTTTTGTATAAAGGTAAAAAAGTTAATAAAACAACCAATAAGAATACTATAAGTAAGAATAAGTAAGTTAAGAGAGAAAAACAAAAAGATACTTTTCTTTAATTTCACGATATATAGTTATATACAGAAGATATACACATTTGTTAATTAAATAACAGGAGAATAATTATTGGTGGAATAAAATGTACTAAGTATGAAACGTTAGAAAGAGTAAGCAACATATCAAAGCTTATTGCTAATGGATGAAATACGCCTAGAATAATGAAGTATGTAATGGATATTAATAATGATTTAGGTTGAACAGTTAAAGAACAGCAATGCCATACATATATCAGACGTGCTTACAAAGCTCTCAAAGAAACAAACAAATTAGACAGACAATTCTATATGAACGAATCCCTTATAAGACTATCAGACTTATACGAAACTGCAATTGAAAACGAACACTTTAAGTTTGCATCAGAAATAGAGGATAAGAAACAAAACCTATTATCACTGAAAGAATATAATAATAAAGAGTTTGTAACAAATGTTAAGATGGATGGTATCATAGATTTTCGGTTTGAAGAGATAGATTTAAATAAGTTCAAAGATGCGCCAGATACAGAAGAAACAGACAAGAAGTAAAAATGTGTGCTAAACGTGCAATCATAGGTGTATTAAAGCATCAGAAAGAATTTGCTGAATATGTTGGAAGATATGTTGCTTTAATTGGTGGATATGGAAGTGGTAAATCATTTGCAGTTCCTTTGAGAACATTGCAGTTGATAAAAAGAAGACGAAATAAAGCACGTGTGCTGGTATTAAGTCCAACATATAGAATGAGTCAAGATATTATACTACCGCTCTTCAGAGAGTTGTTTGAGGCTTACGGAGTAGTTTATTCAGAGCATGTAAGTAAGAGTGAAATAGAAGTGACAATGCCAAATTTTGCAGGAACAATTTTGTTTAGAACTGCACAAAATTATAGATTGATTAAAGGATTGAATGTTACAGATTTTATAATAGATGAGTTTGATTCAATACTATATAAGAATCAAATTCTTGTTTGGCGTGAAAGTATAGCTCGTATAAGAGTTGTTCCAGATGGAACTGGAGCAATAACTACAACACCTGAAGGCTTTAAGTATTCTTGGGAATTGTTTGTAGAAGGTATTAATAATAAGCCACCAATAGGTAGATTGATTAATGCCAAGAGCTATGATAACCCATTTACAGGACAGCAATATATAGATGATTTATACGCACAGTATGACAAGCAAGTTGCAGAGCAGTACATAGAAGGTGGGTTTGTTGATATTAATTCAATGCCTGCGTATTATGGTTGAGACAAGGTACATCTTATTAAAGAGTATCCAACTATAGGACAACATTACTTAATTGGAATGGACTTTAATGTAGACCCAATGGTAGCAGTAGTTGGTGAGATTGGCAGTGGTGGTATGTTGTATATTTTTGAGGAAATAATATTGAGAAATAGTAATACAGAAGAGATGGCGAGAGTAATCGCAAACAAGTATGGGAATAGAGATATAACAATATTTCCAGACCTTACATCATTAAAGAAACGTGCGACAAACGCACCATTAGGGGTAAGTGATATTAAAATATTGAGAGAACCTCCTTTTAATTTTAGAATAGATGGTAATAGAATTTCTACACAAAGAGATAGATTAAATACGGTTAATGCCGCATTCTCACATGGCAAAATTAAGATTGCTAAGTCATGTAAATATTTAATTAAAGATATAAATTTATCTGCGAGAGCAGATGATGGAAGAATAGACAAGAAAAGAGAATTACCAGGTAAGCCATGGGTACATATCACAGATGCCGCTGGGTATCTTATACAGAGACTTTTTCCAATAACAGTTCGCTCATCAGGAAGAACTGTAGGCGCTTAATTTAGGAGATATAAACAATGTTTAACATAAATTATTCTGATAATATGATATTAGAACAAAAGAGAACATCTATTTGGCAAGATGATTTGAAACGTAGAAGGGATGTGCTAAAAAGTTTAGATTATTATTCTAACAATCAAGAGTATTATTTAGATAACTTACTATCAATAATATACCCAGTAACACATACTAAAGTTGCGAGATACGCAGAAACATATCCATTAACACAAAGAGTTATTGACGACACTTCCATTCTCTTTCAAGACCCAGTGTTAGTTCAAATAGACAAAGATAACCTATTTGATGAATTTACTGATATGTTAGAAAGCTCAATGTTTAATGCAATATTAGATAAAGTTAATAAGTTTGTAAATTTAACATACAAATTAGGTGTGATGCCAGTATACAGAGATGGAGTTGTAGAATTAGATATTATAACAGGTGATAAATGTTTTGTTTATCAGGATATAAATAATCCAACAAAGATAACTGATTTATTTATACATATCTCAGGGTTGGAACAAACACCATCTTCAAGAGCTGACCATCGTATTGACCAGTACATTCGTTGAAATAATGAAACGCAAAGTACAGTTAATGTAGATATAGCAAATGGCAAAATACTTAGTGAAACAAATATTGAATTGAACCCATATGGTAAAATACCAATTATATGATTTACTAACGACTTACAAATAAATAACTTCTGGCCAGAGAAGAACAATCCAATTATTGAAAGCAATGGATGGATAAATGTTGATACTACTAACCTTAATCTAATGTATAGTTTTCAAGCATACAGCACATTAGTAATAATTGGAATGGATGATAAAGCAATTAAAGATATAGAATGAGGGCCGCAAGCGTTATTGGCAATGAAGTCAGACCCAGCAACAGAGACACAACCATCTGCTAATTATATTAATCCATCACCAAAGTTATCTGAATATGAAATGGCTATAGCAAATAAGAAAGTAGATGCGGCACAAGCCGCTGGTTTATCAGCACAAGCATATAAGAAAGATAACACATCGTTCAGTAGTGGATATATGTTAAAATTATCTAATGAGACATTGCTTAAAAGAGTTAAATCTGACAGACAATATTATGTTGCACCAATTAAGAGTTTATTAAGTATTATGATGACTACATGGAGTATGAACAATACAGCGAAATCATTCCCAGAAGATACAGAAATTAGATTAAATTATTCAGAGATTACTTATGATTCATCTCCAATAGAAAAAGCTCAAATGAATGTTATATTATTGAGCCAAGGATTGACAAGTGCAGTTGAAATAATTATGCAAGAAGACCCTGACATAACTGAAGATGAGGCAATTTTACAATTGAAGAAATATCAAGAACATAAAACATTAATTAATGATTCAACAACTAACAGATTAACAAACATATTAACTCCAGTAGAGGAAGTATAAGTGGATATAGTAGATACGAAAATTGCTGAATCTCAGAAAGAATTTAAGTCAGCGATTGATAGATTAATTAAAGTGATGATGTTAAATCTTAAGTTTGAAACAGATAATAATGGTGGTATCATACCAAACATAGATAACTTAAATAAGATAGTTAATATAGATTCAATATATGAGTCAGCGTTAGTAGAGAGTGGATATACTGATGCAGTAGATAGTTTTTTAGATAAAGAAAGCGATATTTTAGAAGAAATGAGTAATGGAAATTAAGCTTGGCGCTGAATCACTTGAGATACTAATAGCATTTCAGAAGTTTGAGAAATCTGAATTGTTTACTATTGCCTATGATGCTGTTGAAGCATTAAAGAAAACATTGGTAACATCTTGGTCAGTTGCAGAGAATAACTTGCACGCATTAACTAAAGCAGAACAGTTGCTTAATCATAGACTTGGCACATATACAGATACATTCACAAAAACTTATGCCACACAGTGAGAGCAAATGCTTAAAGATGAGACAGCGAGAAGCACATCTGGCGAGAGTTATTGAAAGTATGTTGGCCCAGATGACGAGAAGACAAGACCACAATGTCAAGACGGTTTGACAATCTTGTATTTCACTGATGATGAGAAAAATGATTTCAATGGAGAAGGAATTCGTTGGAACTGTCGCCACACCTTTGACCTAGTATCAGAGAAGGAATATGATGCTGGAGTTGCATAATGAATATAGTATTAGCAAGAACAGAAGATGGTACATTCGTTAGTGGTTCAGATGAAATAAAAAAAGCCATAACGGGAAGTTATAAAGTATTAGTAGTAGATTCAGATGGACATTATCATTTTAGTACAGATTTACCAGATGATAATTTGTTCGTAGGAAGTGAGAAAATAGAAATATAGAAGTGATATATAGTGGATAAAATAAAGAAATAATTATCCTTAACTGGGTCAGTGAAGACCTTTAATAAATCAAAGGAGTAAAATTATGGCAAAAGAAGTAGAAAAAAAAGTTGTTGAAGCGACAGACGGCGGGGCCGGGGTGCCTATTAAATCACCTGAAGAAACTGTAAGTCTTAAGAAATTCAAGACAATTTGAAATGAGAGACAAGGTTTCAAAGACGATGTTGCTATTAAAGAAGCAGAACTTTCAAACATTAGTGAAAAGCTTAAAGAAAGCACACTAAAAGTGAAAGAGTATCAGGGCTATAAAATTAAGCTTGACGAATGAAATGCAGACAGACTTAAAGAACGTTCCGACAAATGGGTTGAAGATAGTAAAATATTAGATTCAAAAGAAGGAGATAAGAACTTTGAGAGAGTTAGTAAAATTCGTAGTAAGTTTGCTTTTAGCACTGAAGAAACGCCATTGACTAATGAGCAGTTGGAAAAGAACTTTGAACTTATAGGTATCTATAACGATGCAAATTATTTTGAAGTAGAGAATACAACTACTGAAAATCTTAACAATGCGAAGCCTACACCGAAACCTACCGTTGGAAAGGGTAAGTATTTTGGATATGAAACTCCAGAAAAGTTGGCATCGGCTGATTACAAATTAGCTGAGAAGTATAAGAAAGAAAATGGCGGACACTGGTAGAAATAAACAGTCCATAGGACTATAAAAATATAGGAGAATTAAAATGGCAATTACAGATACAGACGTAGCAACGGGTGGATTAGGATATGCAATAGCAGATGCAATCATCCAGTTTAACAAGGCAAACGTATTTTTCAACCTTGTTTCAACAAAATTAGTTTCAAGTGGAGCGATATACGGGAGATTCCCAGTATATACTAAAGTAGCGGCAAGTAGCGTAACAGAAAATGCGGCAGGAGCAGAAGGTGCAGATACATCAGCAACAGATATTACAACTACACCAGTAGATATTGAGGTTTTAAGATACTCAATCAGAGCAGACGTTACAGACCTTGCGTCAGATGGTAATGCTGATAACTTATTCGGTAACAGTGGATTAGTTCTTGGTAATGCAGTAGCGGCTAAATTTGACAGAACTGTTTATGCAGATATGTCAGCTTCAATCGCTTCAACTGTAGGAACAGGAAGTGTTGGACTTACGTTAGACGTAATTTATGACGGAATTCAAACTCTTAAGAATGAAGGTGTAGCTGGCCCTTATAGTGCTGTATTGAACCCACGTCAAATCTGGGGAACAAATGGTATTAGTTCTGAACTTATTAGTTCAGGAAACGCAGTTAATCCTGTAGGTAGTGAAATGATTACTAATGGTTATGTAAGTAATCTTGCTGGCGTTAATATATATTACACAGATCAAATTGGAGCGGCTGATTATGGCGTTCTATTCGGTAAAGACGCACAGGGTGTTGCTTACAAAGATATGGCTGGAAACGGTACATTTATTGCAGGCGAGCAAAGCAGAAATGCAGAAGGTGCATTGACAAAAATAGTGGCTAACGGTTATTTCTCAACTGACCAATTGAATGCAAGTTCAAGCGTGATGTTAGTAACTAAATTAGCATAGCCTTTGGCTAACTAAAAATAAAGGGAGTGGGTTAAACCCTGCTCCCAATTTTGGAGATTAAAAAATGAGTACAAATGTATGGCTTAATTCTACATTATCAACCTTAGCATCTATTGAAAGATGAGAGAGTGATATTAATGTATTGTCTGATGCAGATTCAAATTGGAATGGTAAGATAGATGCCGCTAAAGAGTTATTAGGCGACCAATTAGAGTTCTATCTTAAAAGACAAAGAATAGAAGTTGATGTTGAAGAAGGCGAGATACTCTTAGATGTGATTGCTAACCCAACTACATTCAGCGTATCATCAGATTATTTAACTTTGGCAATAATTTATGAAGACTTATCAAGAGGTGATTATGAAACTCTATATGGTCAGAAATCTAAGATATATTGGGGAAAGTATAATTTGAAATTTCAGCAAGATTTGGAAACAATCAATTATGATACTAACTTAGATAACACAGTTGATATATATACACCATACGTAAGACCAGTTCATTTAATAAGATAAGCATGATACAGACTAAAGTTACTCAACAGCCTAACTTAAAAAGAAACTTTACATTCAGTGCAAAGTTTATGAAAGAATTAGGAAACAAAGTTAGAGAAAGAACACGTAGGCGTACAAAGTCTGGGTTGGATATAAATAACAAAAAGTTTAAGAAATATACCACAGAGTATATGGAGAAGAAGAAAACAAATGTTAATTTAACTCTAACAGGGAAGATGCTTAAAGATATTTCAGTGAAAGCAAAAAAGAATGCTGTTGAAATCAAGGCAAAAGATAAAAAAGCAAAGTATCATCAATATATGGGTGCTGGTAAGAGTAAAGTTATCAGAACATGGTTTGGTATTGGCAAAGATTTTGAAAGAATACTTAAAGTATTGATAGGCAGAGAATTTAGACGCATAAACAAGAAAAAGGTAAAGTAATATGGCTAAACAAAACTTAATTAGGGCAGAATTGGATACAGTTATAGTCGCACTAAGTAGCATACATAAAGTAGGAACTTATCCTGATGATGTAACTAAGGTTGGTAAGAACTTTCCATCAGTAATGATTGGAGATGGCGACGAACTATGGGAATCTTCATCTGGTGACAGAGAAATAGTAACTTACGATGTTCCTGTATATGTATATCATAACATTAAGAATAGTCGTACAACAGTAATGAATGAAACAACTATAGAAGTAATAAAAGCTATATTAGCCGACCTTACATTGGGTGGTAATGCTGTAGATACAGTAATTGAAAGTGTTGAAAAGGGAAATTATTCAGAGGAAGAGGACTATTACAATCCAGGTTTCTATCCCAATTTAACAGTAAGAAGAATAAATATACAAATAACTTATTTCGATTGTAGATCGGCTTAGGTAAAAAGGAGATAAAAAATGAGTACAAGAATTGGTAAGAATTACAGGGTACTGATCGCTCCAGAAACAACTTATGGTGAGGCAGCATCTGGTTCATTCACTGAGTTGCCTGATACGATCGGATTCGCAAAAGTAGTTAACACAATAGCAAGGTCTGCTAAAACAGGCACGCTAAAAAAACAAAAATATGAAACAAATGAAGGAACAACAGGAGCCACTGCAACATTGGCTGGCGATTTTAGTCCTTCACATTCAATAGCATTAGACATGGCAATGTTTGATACAACTTCGCCAAGAACAATTCCAGCAAGTCAGCCAGCGGCATATAGTTATACTCTATATAGAGTATGGACAGAAGATAGTAAGGTTGATTATGTACCTGGTTGTGTAGTAGATAGTTTTAATGTAACAGGAAACTCTGGAGAAGTTGTTCAATATAACTTATCTATGAGAGGTAATGATTTAATTAGAGAAGGAGCATCTGGTAGTATAGCAGGATTAGCAGTAAGTTCATGCGCACCAGACATTACTCCATTCTTATTTGCTGATGTAACAGCTGATATGTTGGATAGTAATATTACAGCAATCAATAGTTTCGATTTAAGCATAGCAAATGGTTTCCAAGGAGATCCGGAGATATATCAAAATAGTTCAACAAAGAATTTAGAAATATTAACAAGTGTAGATAATACATTTAATTTTAGTTGGAACTATGATAAAGACCATGATGATGAAGTATATGACCATTTAGTATCATCTTCATTATCAGATAATACAATAGCATTAGTTGCTACTGCTGGAACATTTACTATAGCAATAAATGGTAAATATAATGATTATACACTTCCTGACCCTGACAACGGTGTGTTCGTATCAACCGCTGTAGTAGAAATACTTTCAGATTGTGATAGTTCAATTGAAGGATTAACAATTACTACTACGTAGTAGTATGAAATTTAATTGCAGGTGCACTCTTGAAGTGTGCCTGCCAAATAAGGAGAGAGGTAAAAATATGAAAGGTTGCTTTGTGAAATACCAACCAGACTTTAATTACTCAATAGAGTATAAAGGCGAAAAAATATGTGAGTGTCATAGTTTAACAGCAAGAGAATATCACGAGATACTACGTAAATGTAAGATTAAACAAGAGTTGAAAGATGGAAATCTTGAAACAGAATATGATAGTTTTAGAGATGCGGCATTAACATTTGTTACAGCGTGTGATTCATGAACGTTAGAGAATGACAAAGGTAAGATTATGCCAATTACAGAGAAATCATTTGGAGAGTTAGATTTAGCAACATCAACCCTCATAAGTCAAGAGATTAGAAAACACGAAAGCAAACAAATGTTAGGCGATGCTGAAAAAAACTAATTAAGGCAATTCGATGAAATGATATACCTGAACAGGCAAATCAAGCGAATTGTCAGAAGTGTAGCAAACAAGATTGTAGTAAGTGTAACAAGGTTTTATATTTCTGTAAAGGATGTGAGCATTATGATGAGTGTAACAAAAAGAATATGCCTTTTATATGAGAGTGTAATAGAATAGCAATGGAATTTGCATACAGAGAAGAATATCCTAATGTTGGTAGTTGAATTGACCAACCAATGTGATTCAATCAACTATATACTGTAGCAAGAAATGAAATAATAAAACTTCGGAATAAAAAGATGGAGAAAAAATAGATGGCAGTTGAAAAATTAATCACGAAAATTATAGTAACTGGAGACAACAAAGCAAATACCCAAGTAAATAAGTTGGATAAAAACTTTGCATCTATGGCAAAGAACATTGTTGGTATTGCCGCAGTTGCACTTGTAGCCGCAAAAGGCATTAAGTTTATGGCTGATTCTGCTAAACTATTACGTGAAGATAATGTAGAGTTTGCTAAATTAGAAGCAATTATTAAAGCTACTGGTGGAGCCGCTGGAACATCTGCACAAGAAATGAGCGACTTAGCGCAATCAATACAGGATGCCACTGGAATTAGTAATACATTAATAATGACAACAGAAGGTATGCTTGCTACATTTAAGGAAATTGGAGAAGAAGCATTTCCAAGAGCAACACAAGCTGTCGTAGATATGTCAGCAGTTCAGGGAGAATTAACATCAAATACATTAGCATTAGGTAAAGCATTAAATGACCCAATCGCAGGAGTTGGTGCTTTAAGTAGAGTTGGTGTTAAATTTACAGACCAACAAAAAGAACAAATAAAAGTATTACAAAAATCAGGCGATATGCTTGGCGCTCAAACAATTATATTAGAAGAACTTGAAGGTCAATTCAAAGGAGCGGCAGAAGCAGCCGCAACAAATACAAAGAAGATGGCTGCATCGTTTGATGATTTAAGAAAAACTTTAGCAACAAATTTAGAACCTATAATTCAAGATATGGCAGGTATTGCAACAGAAGGAATACAGGCATTTAGTGATGGTTTCTTGGAGGGACTTAATGAACTTTCTTTTGACCCTGAAACTTTAGAGACGTTTGAAGAAGATATTAAAAGAATATCAGAATCGTTAGGTAAATTAACTGCTGGTATTGTAAATGATACATCAAAAGTTTTAGAAGGATTTGCATCTGGGACTTTACCTGGAGTAAGTGATAGTATATATGAAGTTACAAAAACAGTATTGCCATTAGTGATTGCTTTTAAGGGACTTAAATTTATTGCTGGTGCCTGAGGCCCTTTGGCAATAGCGGTGTCAGCAAAAACAATGACATTATCAACTGCATTTACTACATTAGGAGCATCAATGCTTACGGCATTTGCCCCATTTTTAGCAGTAGCAATTCCAATAAGTGCGATGGTTGTAATATTAAAATCATTAGAAAAACATATACTTGATACAACCGAAGCCAGTGAAAAATTTTGGGAAGATGTGGATAAAAATTGAACAGCTGGTTTAGATGTGATAAAATATACAACAGATGCATTTGAAAAAATGATGACATCTATGAGCTTAATACAACTAATAACAAAATATAATGAAGACCATGGTACTTCTATAAAATCATTAAAGCAAGCACAGATTGAATTAGGTTTAGTTAATCAAGGTATATTAGGTGGCACAGATGAACAAGTTGCGGCTTGGTTTAGACAAAAAGATATTTTATCTCAAATGATTAAACTATTTAGTGATTCAGGAAAGAGTGTTGTTGATTTGGTATCAGATTATGACCTTTGGGTTGTTGGATTAGAAGAAGGACAAGCCAAATATCAAAAAGAACAAGATTGAATATTAATATTACAAAAAGCAAATCCTAAATTAGCAACAGCATTAGGAATATTAACTGATGCTCAAAAGAAATTAAGAGATGAACAGAAGGACTCAGTAGGTGGGCAGGAAAAATGGCTCGAAGGGTTAATAGCATCACAATCAGCACTTGAAAATGAAGAGAAATGGATAGCAGAGTTACTTGAAGCTAATGAAGAGTATGCTAATTCTTTAGGACTATTAACAGAAGCACAGAAGAAAGCAATAGTTGATGAAAAAGCATTAACAAAAGCAAGAATAGACGCAGTAGGCAAATTAAAAGGTATATACGCAGGAATAGCAGACGTTGGATTTGAAGCAGAAAGACAAAGTTTATTAGCAACATATAACCTTGCTAAAGAATCATACGATGACTTAATAGAACTTAGAGAATGGTATGTTACAGCATTAGCTGATATTGATGAACGTGAAGCGGAAAATAAAAGAGAAAGAGCAATTGAAGCTACAAACATACTTATTAATTCATTTGGTGGTGTTGTTGGTGCTTATGAGAGTATGTGGCAACAAAATATGAATAATGAAATGGAAGCATTAAAACATTCAGCAAAATATGCTAGCGCAAATGCAGACCAAAGAGTTATTATGGAACAAAAGGTTACTGACAAGTATAAGGAAGAGAAGAAAAAACAATGGGCTATTGATAAGGCTATAAATATATCCAAATCAATTATTGATACTATTTCTGCTGTTACCGAAGCATTACCAAATCTTGCTTTAGCTATAGCAGTAGGTGCATTAGGCGCAATACAAACTGCAATGATTGTGGCTACACCACCACCAGTATTTGGTTTAGGTGGTGATTTTGAAACAAGAGGGCCGCAACTAATCATGGTTGGTGATAATCCTGGTGGTAGAGAGCATGTAAGTATAACACCTACAAGTAGCCCGAATGTAAATGGCCCGCAAGATGGAATTAGATTAATAACTAAAACTAATTTTGTAACAGTAAATGGCGAATTATTAATGAGTCAAGTTGATGATGAAATTATATATGATAAAAACCAAAAAGGTGAAATAATAGTAGGAGCACAGATTTAATGAATTTAGAATTAAAATTTAACGATCCTAATATACCATCTCCATCTACAGAACATACAATAGGTGATGATAGTATTGTTAGTTATAAATTAAGTAATGAATCCTTTACAGGTAATAGTTATTTTAAGACTAAAGGTAGAACTTTGAAAATATCTGTCAGAACAACTACTTGATTAGAGAATCATTTAATGATATTTTCTGAATACTTAATTGATTCTGATGAAATTAGAAGAGATTACTTTAAGTATAATATACAATTATCCCTAAGTGATGATGTTGTATTTTCTGGTCATATAAAAAATAGCACTATATCTAAAAATAAAGAACAAGATTCCAATGGTAATGATGTAAGTATTATTACATTTATAGTATATGATTATCTTACTGTCATAGATGATATGTTGAGTAAGGATATTGTAATACCTGTACTTGATGGTAGTTCAACTATAAACTATTCAATACATACTATAATAGAAACCGTTTTGAAAGATGCGTTAATTGATTGTAGTCAATATATAAATGATGAAAACTTTGATGATTTATTGAATTTACAAACAACTAATACAATTCAACTCAATATAGGAAATGTTAATATAGCTAATACTTCAGGCTGGTTGAATGCTACTGTTCCAAATAGTATAATAAACAATAGACCTTGGGCTTCTAATTGAACAGAAGATATTAGAAGAGCAGAATTTAATAATCTTAATTTTGATGAATCTACTGGACTATATAGATTATATTTATATAGAGTGTTTGAGGCTGATGTTGATGAAGGACATTCATTTGACACTTTTCATGGAATAGCATGTACTAACATAACTAAAGTTAGTGCTAGATTATTAACAGTAATTGAAATCGATGGATTAAATGCCGTTGAGATATATTCTGAATGATTTGATGAAGTTTGGCCTTCTATCATACCCTTAAATTATCCATTGCCAGGTTCATTAGTTTATGATTCTTCTAATGAAACTGTTAATTTTAATTATTATGGTTGGGATAACTTCGCAGATAAAGATAGGGCTTACAATAATTTCAAAATTGTAATACCCAACCACGAAGATTTGCCATTTTTAGAATTTGCAAATAGTCCTCAAATGGCTTTACTGAATATTGGTGGTATATTTGGAACTATTTACTATGCTTTTATATCCCCATATGAATTCTTAAAAGTAACTGAAGGCGAAATAGATATTACAAATATAACATTTAGACCTGATGATGATAATAATACAATTGCTACATTGAAACGAAAAGATGTATTAAAAACTATGTTACTATTAAAAGATTTAGCTTTATACGCAAGTATAAATAATATATTAACAGTTAGACCTAAAAGAGATTATATATTGGGCGATACTATAGGTGTAAATGATATTGATATATTTAAGAATCCAAAAGAAGAACAATTGATGTATGAGTATGTTGACCTTAAAAAATTATTCAATGATGTTTTATATGTTGAAGTTTGAACAGCTAATTTTCTATCTGATGTATTAAATAATTATTATAAAACTTTAGTTGGTACTAAGAAAATCAGTGTTGAGATATTAAATAATAACTATAATTTAGAATTAGGCAATGGTATAATTTACGATGGAACAACTTATATAATAAATGAAATAGCTAAAATACCATTGATAAAAGATAGTGATGAATATTTTAGTTATAAAATCAATGGATGGGAGACGGCAAATGAGCTATAAGAGCGTATGAGGATTTGGTGGTTGTAAAATTTATACAACAGGTACAAGTAGCCCTGTTACATTAATGGCAGGTGGTGTAGGTAATTTCACATTTACTCCTGTATGACAAGAAGCTACTAATTGGAAAAATCAGGATATAAGTAGGTTATTAGGGTATTCTGTTGATTGTGATATAGAATTACTTAATATTAAATATGATGATTATGTACAGATTCAAAATTTAATGTCAATATTATCTGCTCATAATAACAATAATACTGACCTCACAATATATCCAAGGTGAGTTCCAGATTTAGTAGGGTGAATACCAAGGCAACGAGGATATGAAGACTTTAGATTAGATAGTAATATAGAATTAATAGAAGGCGATAGGTTAGAACTATTTCAAACCATATCATTAAAATTTAAAAAAAGATCATTAGTCAACTGAATACCTGCTCATACATCATATCGTGTTGATGTACCAATTGAAGTTGAAAATGGAACAAATATAGAAAGTCTAGATGATGGTTACGGTAATACATTTGTTCTAGATATATTCTAAGGAGAAACAAATGGCACAAATATTTTTAAATCAATTATCATCGAGTTTATCTAGTGGTAGTATTACTGATACTAACATGTATCTCTTAATAGATAATCAATCTGGATCAACTGATACTGGGTCTTATAAATTAGAACCTGGAGAATTAAAGGGTTATGTTTTAGGTGAAAAAGCTTCACCTACAGGAGACTTCGTTGGTTCAACAGACAAACAAACTGTTACTAATAAAAGATTTGATGACTTTAAGTTAAATTCATCTGTTACATGTAGTATTACTTCAGAAGAGTTAAACACATTGCATGGAGCTAATGTTAGTGCTTCTATATTTAACTCATTAGGACTTGTAGAAACTATAGGTGGAACGGGTTCGTATGATATACCAACTTATTCACAAGTTGCACCTATTGTACATACTCATACTACAAGTAGTTTAACAGATTATACTTATACAAGTATGGATGATTTAGTTACTCAATTAGCTACATTAGATACAAATGCTAAGAAAGTTATTGATGGATTTACAGTTGCATTGGCTGGTAGTAAAGAATTTGCATACAATTTTGCTACATTCTGGTCTGCTAGTAGCGTATAAAGGAGTAATATTATGAGTCAAGTTCACGAGCAAACATCAAGCCTATATAGTGGTAGTATTAAAGATACCGAACAATATTTATGATTAGATGATAGCAATCTTGGCATAAAGATACAATTTGGCGAACTAAAAGGTTATATATTGGGAAGTAAGGATTTGCCTACAGGTGATTTTATTGGGCTTACAGATACGCAAACTATTACAAATAAATCCTTAAATGATTTTGGATTTAATAGTTCAACTGTATGTAACGTTACATCAGAAGAAGTTAATGCTATATCAGGTTCTGATATATCTGCATCTGTATGAGCTTCTATAGGTGGTAATACTATTGGTGGAACCTCTGCTAATGATATACCTATTACTGGAAATTATGCACAAGCTGTACACACTCATAAAGTTTCTGATTTTACAAATTTTGATGTATTAGATACTGCTAATCTTGCGTCTGCATTAGCTGTTAGTGCTAGTATTTCTGGTAGTGATGCTTGAAATATTATGAACTATATAAAAGAAAACTTAGAAAATAGTCCATACTTTGTAGCATTAGTTGCGGCAGCAGATTCTGATTTTACAGGATAATTAAATGGATATAATAAATACTTTAAGTACAATAAATTCTGGATCAGATTTAGTTCAAGTATTATACGGAACTGGTAGTGAAGATAATATTGATATTGATGTTGCACCTGTATCAGATACTGGTGTTGGCAAACATCAAACAGAATTAACAAGTTCAGCGGCTTTAAGTTTAGCCAGTTTTAACAGTGGTTCAGTTGGTAGTTTGTCATCTTCTGTAGAAATAAATACAGCTGATATTTTAATAGTATCGGAATCTGGAGTAGATACACGAAATAGCTTAGGTGCATTGAAAAATGATGTTAGCGGTTTATCAACAAAAGTTGACGATAATGAAGTTGTTTTGGATACTGTAAGTAGTTCTTATGATAGTTTTAGTCAATCAGTTATTACAGATTTTCATACTGATAAAATAACTATTGCTGGTGGTAATGAAGCTGGTAAAAATGCTTTTGCTATGGGATTTGAAACTGATGCAAGTGGTAGTTATTCACACGCAGAAGGATATAGAACTACAGCTAATGGTTGAGCTTCACATGCAGAAGGTTGGAGCACAAACACAAATGCTACTGCCTCTCATGCTGAAGGTTATCAAACTACAGCTTCGGCAGCTCATTCACATGTAGAAGGGTATCGAAATGTTATAAAAAGCGCTGCAACATATGCACACGCAGAAGGCGGTGATAATACCATTTTTGGTCTATCTGCACATGTTGAGGGGGATGATAATATAGTAATTGGCGATGCCGCTCATGCAGAAGGATATCAAAATTCTGCATCCGCACATGTTTCTCATGTTGAAGGTATGTACAATATAGCAGGTGGAGTTGGTTCTCATGCAGAAGGCCATTACAATATAACTATGGGTTCTTATTCTCATGCAGAAGGATATGGTACAATTACAAATGAAGCCAATCAACATACATCTGGTGAATATAATATAACTGGATCTGGTGCATTAATAATTGGTAACGGCGCAGATGATGCTAATAGAGCAAATGCTTTAACATTAGATTGGAATGGCAATTTATGAACATCTGGTTCTGTAACGGCTACTGATGAAATAAGATTTGGAACTACTGCTGCCACAGCAAGTGTAGATAATG
>CAZRJS010000021.1:0-16436 GCA_964600565.1 Candidatus Woesearchaeota archaeon
AACTAAATGTGTCCCTTACTCAGTAATGGGTAAGAGAAAAAATTTCACGATATGCTGGGAACTCTCGTTAAGCTTTAGGTACTACCGATATCGGAGTAATAACCCTAAAGATAGTGACAATCAGCAAGGAGTACTTATGATAAAAATTAGTAAAGAAGAATTAGAAAGTCTGTATGAAGAACATGGCTCGATAAGAGCAGTTGGCAGAGTATTAAATATACCCCAAAGCACTATTAATTATCAATTTAAAAAGTATGATATTAAAACTTTGAAAAGTGATATAAAAAAAAGTGATGTAATACTACTTTTAAAAGAGCTTGGGTCAGTTTATAAAGTTGCTGATAGCTTAGGAGTAACCCCTAGTTCATTATACTATTTTATAGATAAGCATGACATACAGCTAATTAAACAACGTTTTCCATACAGTAAAGAAGAGCTAATTAAATTACATGATGAGTGTGGGTCAATAACTAAGGTGGCTTCTAAAATTAGAAAGAACTACTCTACTGTGCGGCACTGGTATAAAGCCTTTGATATAGTAATTAATAAGTCTGGAATGACTATTTATCAAGAGCTCAGAAATACACCGATGTCTGATATACATAAATCTGCTTTAATTGGAAGCATGTTAGGTGATGGAGGTTTATGGTTAGCGCCCCATTCTAAAAATGCTAGATTATATGTTTGCCATTGTGAAAAGCAGCTTGGGTATTTAAAATGGCTTCATGCTTTATTTAGTCCATTCTCTAGGCCTATTGTACAGACTGAAAAAAAAGGAAAGAAAATTATATGTGGAAGGGAGACTAATGCCAGTAATTTTTATAGATTTTACACAATAGCTCACCCAGATGTAACTACTGTTTTTAAACAATATTATAGAAATGGTTTAAAAGGTGTAGATAATAGTTTGATAGATCAAGTAGATTTGTTAGCTATGGGGATATGGATGAGTGATGATGGTAGTATTACAAGAAATAAAAAAGGGGTCCCTGTGAGTTGTTCATTGGCAACTTGTAGTTTTACTTATAAAGAACATTTAATACTAGTAAATGTTGTCCGTAAGTTTTTTAATGGGACAATAAAGATAAAGAGACATGGTGGAAGTTTCAATGGTGCTAAAAGAACTGATTATGTGCTGTCAATGTATGGTAAACAGCATGTTATAGAGTTTTTAGATATGATTAAATTAGTACTACCTAAATGTATACATTATAAATTATCATAAGTAACCTTCAACGACTGATGCGTGGAACCCCTTAACTAATAAGGGTGATGATACAGTCTGAGCGTCTATGGAGACATAGAGAGGGGAGGTCGAAGAACCACCCCCGCCTAACAGGTAAAGCTGAGGTCTTTATAAGTAACAGAATGATTTGAGCTTGGTCACTTAGATATTATCGATGTAGTAGATGATGTACCGGCTGTGACAATTACTTTAAACACTAATGATTTTGGCGATGTAAGGACATTCGCTAAATTAGCACAGGTAGCCCCAGCAAAAATTGCTATGGATGCTACTGCTAGTGGAACTACAGCTAATTTAGTGTCAGGCGGAACCTATATGCATGGTGTTGCTTTAGCTGATTTTGCAGTAACTTGTGGTAATCTTACCGGTGTTACTTTATGGGCACCAGTTCAAGATGAGTGTTCAATCGGTACTTTGTCTAATGCAATTGATCAGACTTTGTTTCTTGATGAAGTCTATATCAATAGTTTGGAGTACAGCTATACAACTGGAGCTAATGCTACAGAAAACTATGGCGCGGAAACAGATAATAAGATGTGGTTATTGAATGATGGAAGATTTGTTAATTTTGAATCAACAATTTCAGGATCACTCGGTGTACTTGATGCCGGCATGGTTGGTGATGGGTATGTAGATCTTACATTGCCTATAGCTAATGATATTGCTGTGCTTTCAACAGGAATAGGCTTTTTGAGAAAAGATGATAATGGCGTTGCAGCTGTTACTCATTATGATACGGTAGGAGGGACCGCAACTAATGTAGCAATTGAAGTTGGGGTAGCTGCTGCTTTATCTGCGGACACTTATATCTATGATCATACTACTACTACAGATCATAGAGTTTATTTCCCAACTGGAGCTAATGCACCTGTGGCAGGGGATGTAATTCAGATAGTTTACTCAGCTAATGAGTACGCTACAGTAATGAATGATTACTTTATACCTCTAACAGAGGAAACTACTAGACCTGACGCAGTAGGTGCTTTAAGGCAGGGACAAGTAGAAGTATACATTGTTGATCCAGATTCAGCTGCTGTTGTTTTTGATAATGCTTGGAGATTAACTGGTGCTACTATCTCTACTGATCTTACTCGTGAGCCCCTTGCGGAGCTCGGACATTTAGGTCCTTATGATAGACCACTTACTCTACCTATTCCAATTACTATGAGTATTGATACTACTGCTGGTGATTTGGAGAATTGGGCTAAATTCGCAGGAAAACTTACTAAGTATGATGCAGAAACTATGAAGTCTGTAGATCTTACTGATCTTATGACTAAAGATAATCTAACTCTAGTAATTAAAGTTTTCGAGCAGACTGATGAGGAAGCTGGTGGAGCTACTGGTTCAGGACGTAAAGTTCTTACTGGTAGTGATATGATAGGCGATGAGTACTTTGATAATGGTACTATGGCAACGTATATCGCTGATGATAGAGAAAGAGCACTTAAAACTATTATTGTTAAAAACCTTAAGATCACTGATGAGGGCATGACCCTTGATGTTGGATCTAATGCAACTCAGACATTTGGTTTTAAATCAAGTAATGATTTGTATGTAGTTAAAGGTGATGTATCTTATGATAAGGTTGACGGTGTTTTGCGTAACGCTTAATTAGAAATACAACATATAAGGATGGGAGGGGGAAACCTCTCCCTTACCTTAGGATAAGAATATAATTAAAGGAAGGTAAAGGCTATGGGAGAAAGATTTAAGGACAATAGCAGGAAAAAATTAGTGCTGGCTGTACGTAAGGAAGTTACCAAAATGATGGAAAAAACATTGGATTTTGCTGACGTCGCTTGCCCTAAAGATAATTTTAAACAGTTACGTTCTAAAATATTACGTGTAGGAAATGATTGTATGCGTAATTTAACTAAGGAGCTCGATGGCTACGTTGTTGAGTATGATAAACTCATTGAAGAGTTCATCGAATTTAGAAATAAAGGATAAGGAGAAGTTAAAATGGTAGAAGAAATTAAAATGGTAGAAGAGGTATTTGAATCAAGAAGAAGTTTTACAAGTACTGATGAAGAAACAGATTATTTTATTGGTACTCCAACAGCGGAAGATATTCGTGGTGCTGATTGGCAGTACAGTAAAATATATACAAAATGCTTAACAGAAGGCATTCCTACAAGCGCTGAATTGATGGACATACTACGTAAACGTGGTGTTATAGGGGATGATTTTGATAGAAGGGCACAAGAATTATCAATAACTCTAAATGAGCTTATAACTAGATTGAATGACACTGAAAACTACAATGATAAAGCTGCTTTAGCAGTAGAAGTTTCTCAGGCTAGGGAAGCTTTGTTTCAATGGAATCAGCGTCTTAGTGGTCCTATGAGTAACACTTGTGAGCAGATAGCTGACGATGCAAGGCTTGAATATCTCACTGCGTGTATTCTACAAAATAAAGATGCTACTAAAGTTTGGGAAAACTATGATAGGTTTTTGGTTTCTACTGACCAGAGTCTAACTTTAAAAGCTAGGTATGAAGTCATGCTATTTCTACAAGGGTACGAGTCTAATTTTCTGGAAAATACTCCTGAAGCTAAGGCTATGAGGGAGGTAGAGACCGGCATTTTAGCGGAGGCTGCTAAGGCTGTAGAAGAAGACGCTGTTAAGGCTGTAGAGGAAGAGGCTGCTAAGGCTGTAGAGGAAGAAGCAGTTAAGGTGGCTGATAGCGTTATTGTAGATAAGAAAGATAAACCAAAAGTTAAATCTAAATCAAAAGCTAAATCTAAACCTGCCAACAAGAAATAAAAAGGATTTGATAAAGGTATGCTGTTAGAGGATGAGCAGGTCGAGAAACTTATTACAAAAATTTCTGTGGGGGTAACTATTGAAATAATTGATGGTCAATTGATTACATTCAAATTCCCAAGTAACCTGATTAAACTTGAAGCAGACGTTCTTTATGAAGATGAATATCAAAAGGCTATAGATAGTGGTCTACTAAATAGGTCCTCGTTGGAGGAATTAATTAAAAAAAGAAATTTATTCACTGATGAGGACCAAAAGAAATTGGAGGGTCTAAAGACTAAGTTAGAGGGGCAAAGAGTTTTACTTGCCAAAACTACAGTTGTGAAGGCTAACCAATCAAGGATTAAGGGAGTTATGGCAAAATTAAGGTCTGATATTAATCAGCTAACTGGCCAGAAGACTTCCAAACTTATGATGTCTGCAGAAGTAAAAGCTAATGAAGAGAAGTCGTTATTTTTATGTTGGAGATGTGTCTTCAACACTGATAAATTACTATGGGAAACATTTAAAGAATTTAAGCATACCAGTGATATAAAATTTAGAGACACTGTTTTAACCTCGTTTCTTGTATTTTACTCTGGATTACCTGCTGCTGAGATTAGATTTATTGCTAGACATAATCTTTGGCGTATAAGGTATGTTAATAGCCAGAAACTGGCTGAGGCTTTATTTGGAATTCCTTCTGTAGATTATACAAATGATATGTTAAGTTTAGCATATTGGTCAAATTACTACGATAATATATATCAAATGATGTCGGAAGACAAACCTAGTGATTTAATTATAGAAGATGATGAAGCACTTGATGCTTATATGAAATCTTTTTACGAGGAAAGGACTAGAGAGGATGCTGCAAAGCGAAGTAAAAGTAAGTCACCAGGGAAATTATCAGCGTTTGATTCAGAAGAAGTTATAGTAACCGCTTCTAATGAGTTATATCGAGATATAGAGTATGATACTCCAAGAGAAGCCAAAAAGCTTAAAGAAAGAAATGAAGTTAAAAAAAGGACAAAAAGGCGTGGATAGGTAATTAAGTAACTACTAAAGGTTTAAAGGGATTTTTTTCTCAAAATTTAGGAGGGTACTAACTTGGGTGAACATACTGTTAATCATACTATAAATGAATCTAAAGCATCTGGCAAGACCGTAGGTTCCAAAGGTGTTGCTGTAGTGGAACTATCTAAAGCTGACAAAACTAGTCAAAAAAACATAGATTCTGCTCTAAAACAATTAACTTCTTTCCTTAAGAAACAAGGACAGGAGACAATAACCAAAACACTATTAAGTGAAATCAAAAGCCTGCTCCAAGACATTGGACAAGGGTCTAGTTTGAGCGTTTCAGCTCTTAAACAAGTAGTAAAAGAGGCAATAAAAGGGCAACCACAAGGTGGCTTAGGACCACAAGCTACAGCTACGTCTACTCCTTATGGATCATTAGAGATAGATACTAAAGCTATTGCAAAATTATTTAAAGATCACACACGTTCAATAACTTCTGCAGTGATCGATGGTTTAAAAACTAAAGGTGTTGATATTGATAAAGGGGCTCAAGACCAACTTTATAATAAAATGGCAAAAGCAGCCAAATCTTTTACTACTAAAGATGTTATAAGTGCAATAGATACATTAAATAGTACTCTTTCTGGTTTAATTAAATCTACTCATTCGGTAGTTCAGGCTTTTAATTCCGCAAAAAAGTTGCGTAATAGTGGCGGTAAATTAGATGTTAGTGAACTTGCTCCTTTCTTGAAGCATGTAACGCAAGGTTATGGGGATTCAAATAGTACAATAAAACAGATTGGCGCTTTAATTAAAATTATTTCTAATATTCCTAAAGTTTTTCAAGAGTTTATGTCCCCAATTAAACAAGAACTTAAACTAATGAGAAGCAGGACTCGTGAAAGGACTAGTACTGCAACTAGTACTCTTGCTGATAGTTCAGCAAGTGTAGCAACCGATATAGTTAATAAAACGGTTACTACCTTGAAAAGTACACTTGGTAAGTCATCTAATCCTCAAATTCAAAAACTAATAGCTAATTTAGATAAAGTTTCTGGTGGTATGGAGGGTTTTGTAAAACTTACAGGTGCCATGGAATTACTTGTAAAAACAATGTCAGGTATGAAGGGAAAGAAAGACCTTTCTGAAGCTAAGGCTATAAAAGATGCCCTTAAAAATGTTTTTAATACTTTACCTAAGGGCGTGGCAGATGATGCAGTTAGCAGTAAGCCTTATAAAGCGTTTATAACTAAATTTAATAAAGTTATAGAAGCTGCAAGAACACTTGTAGTTACGCTAGATATTAAGCCTGGTGAAGTAGAAAAGGTTTTAAAAAAAGAAATACCTGGAGAATACCCTATAGCACTCATACCAGGAATAAAAAGTAATACTATACATAAAGAGTTAGACGGTATAGCCAAGTCTAGAGAGATTATTTTTACACCAATTATATCTAATAAATTCAAATCGATTATACCTAATAAAGAAATTAATAAAAGTATTGACGTTTCGTCTAAGGCACAGCCAGCTTATCATATACAACAAAAGGTAATTAAAGCGACAAAAGTACAACAACTTGCTAAAGCTAAAGAGCGACAGCCTACTAAAGCTAAAGAGAAACCAACCTCTTACCCTGTAGGAGAAACTAAGAAAATAGCCAAGGATTTAAATAGTAGTATTGATTTTTTGATAAAAGCAATAACTGATGCAGCCAAAGCACATGGTACATTTTTTGGTGAGCCTGTAGCTCAAGGGTCAAAAGGGGATATAACAAGAGACAAATTAAATTCATTAGCGCGAGATATAACAACTCGTAGAGGTAATCCTATTGAGTTAAGAACTTTTGTAAATAAGGAGCAGCAAGCTGTTCATACAAGAAACGACTTCAGTGACGATATTAGGGATGGATTTAGAGAAGTACGTGAACAATTAATTTCTAGGGATAACGCTGGCTTTTCAGGAGTACAAGGGCCTACTGATAAAACATCTAAAAAGCTTGACCAGGCGTTTAAAAATTTTGAACAGGTGTCTAAGGATATAGAAAAGTCTACTAAAGGTTTAGCAGATACCTCTAAAAACATGGCGCAATCTAATACATCTCCAATACCTAAAAGCCATGGAGTAACCTCATCAAATATAGTTAAGAAGGGGATGAGTTCTACTCAAAAAGAGGTATATAGTTATACTGAAGCGAATATTACTCCTGGTAGAACTACTAACGTTGATATTAAAAAACCATTAAATTTAGGGGAAGACTCTAGAAAGATAGTTCAAGAGCATGTTAGCGATTTGGCAAATTCACTACTTGATTTACAAATGTATATGGTGTCTACCCTGGATAAAGAGTTTGCTAAAGTACGTAAGGATAGTAATTCAGGGAAAGACTGGAGAGTTGTAGGTAAAACTGCTACTAGTTCTATAAGCGACTATTTTAAACTTACTGAGGGGCACAACCAGAAGACTTCTGGAAATGAATACAGTTTTCAAATTGCCGATATAAAGGGGCTTAAAAAAGTTACTGGAAGTAAAATGGATGATCCTACAGCATTAATTAGTAAATTTAAAAAAGATGTCTTTACGGAGCTGCTAGCTGCTAACGAACATACTTTAGCTGAATCAGTTGGTAGATGGATGAAAAGATTTTCAGTGTCTGATATTTCTAGTTGGAAAGGGCTAGATTCTAATACTGCAAGACAGCTGTCCAATATAAAAACATCCAATGATAAAGGTAAAGGGACTGCCCCATCTAAAAAAATGATAGAAGCTTTGAAGGGATTGGGGACGTCTAATCTTACTAATGTATTTGAAAAAACAGTTAGTGATATTGAGGCTACACGTAGACTGGGTGAAAGGAAGTACGGTAGTTCTGTTTTAGTTAGAAAGCTAGCTATACCTGCTGCTAAATTATCTCCTACAGGAGCTGCTACTATTGATACAGCTACTGGTAGTAAGCGTATTATACCTAAATTTGCTACGTATAAATCAGGTTTTGAAAAGCTTTTTGAGTCACTGCAGAAAACTAATACTTTTGACCCTGATAAGGACTACCCAAGTAAAATTAGAGAATTAGGTATTAGGCCTGTAGGTACTACATTTAAAGACGCGAATAAAGTTGCCAAGGCTATGCTATTAGATTTAGGTAAAGTTAAAGACGTAATAGATACTAGTGGTAATAAGACAGTTGATGCTATGGGTGTACGTACAGATCTTGCTAAAAAGTTAGAAGCCTCTGTGGTTTTAAGAGCAGGAAAGATGACGAAAGCAAAACTTACTACATCGCCTGAAGAAACATTAGGAAAAATAGATACGGGTATTTATACTCAATTTACTAATGGTACAAAAACTATGGAAGAGTTTATAAATGCTACTTCAGCTGCAGGGGTATCTGCGTATGATTTAGTTAAGGGAATGGAAAGTATAGATTTTCAAAATATATACCAAATATTTCAAAAGATACTAGAAGGTGGTGGAGATATAGGATCTCCTCTTAAACAAGTTGGACAAAATCCTGATTTTTCTAAGACTTCCAGAGATTTAGGATCTTATATTGGTCAGATGGTAGGTACAATTCCTATAGCAGACCCTTCACGTCCAAGACGTGCTGCTCATCAAGAAAAGGTCGTAAACCTTATGGCCATGACTTCCCCTATTTACAACCAAAAAGGTTCAGTGGGTACTCAGAATAATACAGTAAAAGAGCAGAAACAATTTCTTAGAGATTTAAATCTAGTTGCCAGCGGGTTTGTTAAGGACACTGCTATATTAAAAGAAGCAAATATGGGCCAAGGCAGACTACCTTCAGATGTTGGTACTTTATCTAGTTTGGGTGTACCAGAATCTCAAGCAGCTAATATAAAAGAATATAGAAAAGGTATTATAAATGAAAATACGAAGTATTTATCAGCACTTAATGCTACAGGTGTTAAAATGTATTCTGATAACCTTTCTGAGATGGCACCATTTGGTGCCCAGTTTCAGCAGAAAGGAAGGAATATTGCTAATACTACTAATGCTATGGCTTATAGAAATGAGAGGGGTGTAGGTACAGATTATCCAGCACTACGTTCTGAAAAAGAGAATGAATTAATTGCAGGTGGAAGACATGGTAAGGAAGGGTACGGGTTTAATGTTATTACAGAAATACGTAATACTGCTTCTACTTTTGAAGACCAAATTGTAATATCAGGGAGACTTGCAGATGTATTGACTCAAGCTACTAAAACTTTAGTACAGCCAGATAAACTAGGGAGATTAAAACTAGTTGGTGCAGACGGGCAGATATCAGAATCCAAAGAGGGTCAAGTAACAGATATAGAGACATTTAAAGATTCAGAGACAAAGCTTGTTGGTACAATTGAGAAAGTTAATAGTGTGTTTCAGGATGTTTTAGGTGTTAAGCAGGAGTATAGGGGGAGACCAGATGATGCTCTTATATCAGAAGTTAAAAGTGTATTAACTACCGTTAGAGGCAAGGATGTACAAGTACAAATTGCTAAGGTAGTTGAAACTTTTTTTAATTATTATGGTAGAAAGTTTACTACAAGGTATGGTTCTAAGGGTGTAGCTATAACAGCACAAGGTGGAGTTGGTGGTCAAATGACTGCACAACAGCTTAACGACCAATTTGCTAATAAAAAAGTTAAAGTGTTAGGTAAAGGTGAGAGGGCTACTGCAGGTTTAGGAACTGTAGCTTTACCTAAGAGTATGGGTCAATTAGTACAGGAAATATTCAAAGAATACGCAGATGAATTAGGTATGTCTAAAGGTGATCTAGATGAATCTCGTAAAGCACTTATTAGTAGTGGTAATAAGTTTATGATCAGTATGTTGTCTGACTCAGCTTTAGGGGTAGTTCCTAAAGGTTCAGATGTTAAAACACAAAAAGGGTTATTTAATAAGACAAAAAAGTCTCTTAGTAGGCTGGGGATTGATCTAGGAAAAGATGTATCTGGAATAGAGGAATTAAAAAAAGAATATTCTAATATGGAGGGTTCTAAGTTATACGAAGAACTCCCTATAGAGATGCGTATTAGTAGTAAAGGTATAGGTAAGCGTGGTCTTCAAGGTGAGAATCTAGAGGCTATAATGAATAATATTATAGATTCTGGTAAGCAAGAGGCTACAGTTTTAAATACTAAATTTGATACAAATGTATATAAAAAACTATTAGGTGTAGAAAAAGATGATACTGGTAAATTTCCAAGTCTTAGTGAGCTGAGTAAGGCATTAGGTTTTGAATCAGCTAGTCAAAACCCAGATAAGCTAGGGGAGGATATGATGGCGTTGGTAGAGCGCCATAATAGTTTAATTTCTGAAAAACAAGCTACAGTTATTTCTACAAAATCACCAGATAAAAGAACAGATTCAGAAAGGAAGGCTTTAAAGGCGCGTCAAGATGGGGAGCTACAGGCCAAAAAACTAGCTGAATTAGAGCTTAGTTCTAATTTCTATAGTAGTATACGGGATGAGTTTGGAAAGAGTAGGAAGAGCCTTGTAGGGACTAAATTTGTTGAAGTACTTGAAGATCCGCATGATGACCCTGCATGGAGTGATACTGATATAAAGAAACAGATTAAAGCACAAAAAATTAATATACCAGCTTTTGGAGCGTATGCTACAGTATTTGGGGAGCAGTCAAAGTTTATAAAAAATATGACTTCAACTATTCCTTTAGACTCTAAGAAGCATTGGGAATATTTGAAAGCTCTACAAGTATTAAATGATGACAGTTCAGATATGGCCACACAACTATTGTCTTCCGCACAAGAAGTTGATGTGAGTAATTTAAGAAATTTTACTAAATCAACTGGTAAATTTGTGTCTAAGAAATCTATGGCTAATATAACAGAAATGCCAGAAGAAGAATCAGCTCGAATTTTAAATGATACTATATTAGATAATGCTAAATATCCTGGGGCATTGAACTTAAAAATTCCTAGTACTAAAGATCCGTCTAAACGTGAATCTTTTTATGTGCCTGGGGCTTTAGCTCGTACTACTTACCCTGAAACTTCTTTAGCAGGTGAGAGGGGTTTAGACATGACAGCCCGTAGATTACAGGCAGTTGTGAATGCCGCAAATAGAGTTGATGAGGTAGCGGGCCAGTCAGATGAGACAGGAAGTAATAAGAAATGGAAAACTATAGGTAGAATTAAAAAAAGATTAGCTGGTTATAGAGGGCGAGTTAGTAGTATTGTAGGTGTCTCACCAGAAACTAAACAATTAAATTCTAGTGATATAGGACAGCTTGAAACCATTTTAAATGACCTGTTAAAACCATTAGATCAAGCACCTGCTGATGATAGGATGCTCTATCCCAACCAGAAATATTTAAAGGGGGGTACTAGAGGAGATGTTATAAGAGCTTTTAAAGCTTCTAGAGGTCCTGATAAATCTCAAGCTCAAGTGTATCAAACTACTATAGACCAAGCGGTTGATCAACTTATAGGACCAAAAGGAAGTCCAGATCCTAAGACTCCACAGTTTAATAGTAGGTATAAATATGATGCTAATGTATTAGGGTCTAAATCTGATTCAATAGCTTCAATAGACCAGTTTGCGGAAAGTTTGAATGTAAAGCCGGCAGATTCTGATGATGACTTAAAGAAGGCTGTTCAGTCTCTAGAGAGAGCTAAGATTAATTACTATGATAATTTAGCAACTACGGTTTTAGGTAAAACTGGTTCAGTGCAAGAGTTCTTATTTAATAGAAAACTGCCAGCAGTAATGGGAAAAGCTATATCTGCTACAATAGATAAAACACAAGAGTTAGATACTTTTAGTAAAGAGTTACTTTCTATTAGTTCTTCTGCTGGTGGTATTGGTGTTGACTTAAGTGCTTTAAATGAAGCTTCTGCTAATATAAGTAAGATAAATGTAGAACATACTAAAAATGTAGAAAATACTCGTTCTAAAGGAATGCCTGTATTGAAGCAACAGGAAGTTGGCATACCAGAAAATTATGCTGCTAAACTACCTACAAACTTTATTAGAAAATATGAAGTTGATGGAAAAAATGTAAAAAGATTAGAGAATCCTTATTTGGAAAAATCTGATTTAGCAAAAATGTTAACTCACAGAGAAGAATTAAAAGGGGTTATAGGAAGTGTACCCAGTGATATGAGCTCTGAGATAGAAGCATACATGAAAGACAATTTATCTCCTTATGTGGAAAGTTTACGTTTTCCTGTTACAGGGACGTCGTCTATTCAACCATATGAAGCTAAGTTATTAAAACCAGGCAAAGGCTCTGAGATGACTAAGCACTCATTAATGGTTCCAGGAACACCTGAATTTGATCTAGGTGGGTTTGATGCAGCAAAGAAGAAAGTAGATAAAACTATTACTGCTTTAAGCGTTGCAAGAGAAGAAGAGCAGTCAAAAGAATCCCCTGATTTGATAAGAGTGGCACAGTTAACTAAAACTATGGAAGCATTGGATAAAGCTGTATCAGATGTACTTCCTAAATTTATAGCAATACAGCAAAAGTTAGACTTTGATGGTGATGAGATTCAATTACATGCATCTAAAACTGCGGGTGCACGAAAAGAGATTGCACAACATTTTAAAGCGGTTACTGACTACGGAAGCCAGAAAAACACTACTGCACAAGCATTCAGAGATGAATTTACTTATGGTGCTGAATGGTCTTCTACAGGACAGTACACTTTAGCAGAGCAACAAATAGCTTTTGATAAAAAGTTTCCAGAAAAAGAGGGTTTTGGATTCATGACCAAGCCTTTTATTACTGAGGACATGGGGCATTTAAATCCAACAGAGCAACTAGATGTTTTGAGCACTTACCCTGGAGAAGGTGGTGCTGATAGTACTGCGTTGACTGTTTTAACTAAGTTATTACCAGAACTTTTTAGAAATGAAAATCACATGAGTACTATAGCAAAAGTATTTGAATCTGTAAAACCAAATGAGGATAATAAAGGTTTCAGTAAACAGTTATTAACTGCTTTGGAGAAAATGAAGCCACTTAAGGATAAGAATGATGTAGATATGCGACAAGAAATGCCTGCTGAGGTTTTTAAAGAAGGCATAAAGAATAAGTTATATGATACCAAGATGAGTAATGCTGTTAATGCCCAGCTTTATAAAATTAATACTGGTCCAGATACTGAGGCTCTAAATAGGCAGTTAAAGGTATTTGAGAGAAATCTAGGTTACGGTGGTGGGACTATACGAAAAGGTGATGGATATAGCCCTACTGAAATGTTAGCATCGCGTTTTCCTATGGATCTTAAATCTATGGGCAATGTTAATATGGGCGAAGAACTTCATACTATGATGAATGAGTTTTTACGTGTAGGTTTGCAAAAAGGGTTTGATGTAAAACATGCTGGTGAAACTCCAATTGCTACTGAAATGGCAAAATTAGTATCTCAAGGTTCTACAGGAGTTACAAAGTTAATTGAAAAGATAAATTCAGGGGAAGGGTCTTATGGTGATCTTACTGATTTTGCAAAATCAAATAAGAAAGCCTTAGGGCGTAGATTAGGGGGTATGAGCACAGAAGATCTATACATGGATGCCTCTAAAATTGCTCAGGGTAGGGGGGAAGTTACTACTAAATTAGACCCAAGCAATAGAAGCCAATTACAGGACTATATAGTTAAATCTATAGGGTTTGAAGGGTTCTTACATGAGTTAAGTAAGGAAGTTATTGAGGCTGCATATGAAGGTTTAACTAAATCTGTTAGTACTTGGTCAGACTCTAAAAAAACACATGAGTTTAAAGGGCTTAATCCAAAAGATTACGTAAAGGCTACTATTAGCAAGCAACTTATGGGGGAAGGTGTTAATATTTCAGGGGCAGCAGAAGCACCTTTAATGCCTTTTTATAAGATGAGAACCTCAACTGCGTCAGGTCGTCAACAACGTGGTATATATAAGGATAAATATGATGATGTTGAGGTACCTGAATTAGAAGGTGTATTTCAGGGGGACGAAGCTACAGCTTATAAAATTAAATTTAAGGAAGCTAAAGCAGTAGCTAAGAATGTACAAGATGCTTTTATAGATTTTAGTTCTAACAAGGGGGCTAATCGTAGAGGTAGCTATTCCATGTTACTTGAAAGTACTATAGATAATATTTATGCAGATCAAATGGTTATAATGAAACTGTTAGAAGATTTGAAGACAGATAATGAAAATAATGGTGCCCCTATAATGGATTCTCCTGTAATGGAGAGAGTGTCGGGAAATGCACTAATGACAAAGCTTTCCCGTGATACATTATATGGTACAGAGTACGGAAAAGTAGTAGATAAAAATAGTGAGGATCGGAAGGAATATCTAGAAAAATTTGGTAGAGCTGTTGGGGTACCCAGTTTAGGTCAAGAGTCCGTAGCCCTTCTAAAAAGGGAATATCTGCCTGAAGCAGCTTCTATGGCTAATGAGGCAGAAGGTCCATATCCATTACAAGGAAAAATGTCTGATAAGGATTATGAGGCCGTATTATTGGAACATGATAAGGCAATTGATAAACTTAAAGAAAAGTATTTAGCTGAAGCTATAGTAATAGCTCAGACAGACAATATACTAAAAGCAGCTAAAACTAAAGCAGGGGAATCTACTTTTTTAACTCAGTTAATTCCTGATTCCAATAGTAAATCTTATAGTGAGCGTCGTCAGCGTATATCTCAGACAGCTAGAGAAAAAGTACAAAGAGCCTATGAAAATACTCTTGGTCAAGCAGGTATGGGCGGAGATATATTTAGCAGGTCAATGGCCTCTAATGGAGCAGGAGGATATGGAGGGGCAGGTACAGGTTTGCAGGGCATCCCTTCTGGTGCAATTGTACCAGTACATATTGCTAGCATTGCTGAAGGTGTTGGTGTATTTATGGGTAAAGCTACTGGTATGGCTCAAACTACTGAGGGCACTGCTCCTAAATTCGGGCTGTCGGATGATTTAGAAAAAAGAATAGTAAGGGCAAGAGAAATAGTAGAGGAAATCACCGGCGGTTTAAACACAACAGCAAAAGGTGATAGCTATGAGAACAAGTTTAGGGCTAGTGGGTTAAAAGGGGGGCATGGCAATCGCCAGGTTGCTGGCATTAAAAAACAAATGCTGGGTATTGATGAGACTAATGATGTATTGGATTCATCTTCTTTGTTAGGTACAGGTATTCATGAATTATTGGGAGATAGTTATAACAAAAAGGGCTATGAAATAGAAAGACCTGTGATATACCATTCAGCTGAAGGGGAAATTTCTGGTACTGTAGATGCCATAAAGTATCGTAAGGGTGTTGAAGGCAATGATTTAACTGATATTAAAGGTAAAAAAGTTGCTGATCACATAATTGATATTAAAACTACTAGTGAAGCTAATTATGAAAATTTACAGAAGGCTATAGTTAATTTCCAAGAAAGAACTGGTAAAAGAACTCCAACTCTTGAAGATATAAAAAGTGAGAATCCAAAAATAGGTGTTAAGAAGCTAGATGATGTAGCTTCTCAGTTGAACTTGTACCTTGCTGCTACTACTAAGGATGCTAAAGCATCAGCCCATTTTTATAGTAGAACTGAGCCAAACAGGGAACCTCTTGTGCTGGATCAATTCTTTGATGAGACCCGTTTAAACAGTGATGTGCAAGCAGTAGGTCAAGCAAGGAAAGAAATTAAACGTGAAGGTGGCGAATTTGCACCTACAGCCTCTTATGCTGAAGCAGAAGAAATAGCCAACCTATTAAGTAAGAAAAAAGTGGCTGAAGAAGCTGTGGCTGAGTTAATAGCTACGGCTACTGAGTATTATATAGAAGTAACTAAAAACAAGAAACGCTCTACAAAAAATATGCCATCATCAGGTGGGCTATATGATGATAACTTAAGGAACATTGGAGCCAATGCAAGAAATTTTCAAGCACAATCTGCAGCCTTCGATGATATGGTTAGAGCTACTCCAGTTGCTGAAGGTAAAGAGACCTATAAAATACATGGTAATCTTACTACTTTACATGAACGTGCAAGAATTTATCAAGGAAAGCAGGGGTATGAGACATCTGGTCCTCAATTTGATAAGATGCACGAAGCCATCCAAGCTAGAGTAACAGAGCATGCACAAAAAGGCCCAGATGGGGTAGCATTCAGTACATTGGTTACGTCTCTAAAAGATAAGGGGGAGATTGATGGCGGTGCAATTAATGCAGCATGGAAGGCTTATAAAATAGCTGTAGGGGATTACTTTGTTAAAAAAATGGCAGAGACTAGAAAGACCATGGATAATACTGATAACAGTGGTCCTGATATAGTAAATGCCTTTGGTGACTACCAAAAATCTGTTCAGGCATTTCAAGACTTTGTTAAGAATAGTTTGGGTAAGCCTACAGATATTTATACATATAATAACCAATACCTAAATCCTGAGTCTGCAAGGGGGGCAGGGGTTTATATGGATACAGAGACTCTTA
>CAZRJS010000022.1:0-76 GCA_964600565.1 Candidatus Woesearchaeota archaeon
TAATATATATATTATAATAATAATAATAATAATAATAATAATAATAATAATAATATAATATAATATAATAATAATT
>CAZRJS010000022.1:176-16405 GCA_964600565.1 Candidatus Woesearchaeota archaeon
TAAGAAATAATAAAAAAAGATAATAATAATATAATAATAATTTAAGAAATAATAAAAAAAGATAATAATAATATAATAATAATTTAAGAAATAATAATTTAGATAATAACTTGTTTTACTTTATAACCATTTTTCCATAAGAAATAGTGGTGTCCTTCTTTTTTAGTAGTCATAATCATTTATATAATATTTTAATTTTTTCCCATCGTGGAAAAAAGTATTAATCTATTCTCCATAAGAAATAAACGTGTGGGGGTAATTAAATGAGTAATGAAATTTCGCAAATCTTTGATTCTTTTGATAAGAATCTTATTTTTAAAGATAAGTTTATTTTGCAATCTAATTACCAACCTGAAAAGATTTTACATAGGGGGGAACAAATTAAACAAATTGCTTCTATTTTAGCTCCTGTTTTAAGAGGTGAAAGGCCAAGTAATTTATTTTTATATGGTAAAACTGGTACAGGAAAAACATTGTCTGTTTTGTATATTGTTGATGAGCTTTTAAAAAGATCTAAAGATTCTGGATTTAAATTAAGAATAGAGTATCTAAATTGCAAATTAAAAAAAGTTTCAGATACAGAATATAGGATTTTGGCCGAATTAATTAAAAAATTAGGTGGAGAGGTTCCTTCTACAGGTTTGCCTACTCAGGCTGTTTATAGCCGTTTTATTGATTTAATTGATTCAGAAAAACAATTAGTTGTTTTAGTTTTTGATGAAATTGATCAGGCTGTTAAAAAAATTTCTGATGATTTTTTATATAGTTTAATTAGATTAAATTCTGAACTTACAAATGCTCAAATTTGTATTGTTGGTATAAGTAATAATTTAACTTTTTTAGATGATATAGGTGCAAGAGCTAGGTCTTCATTAAGTGAAGAAGAAATTGTTTTTCATCCATATAATGCATTACAATTACAAGATATATTAAAAAAAAGATCTATTGAAGCTTTTAAGGAAAATGTTCTTGAAGATGGGGTTATTTCTAAATGCTCGGCTTATGCAGCAAGAGAGCATGGAGATGCTAGAAGAGCTCTTGATTTATTAAGAATTGCTGGAGAGTTAGCTGAAAGAAATTCTAGTAAGAGGGTTTTTTTAAAACATATAGATGAAGCTAATGATAAAATGGAGAAAGATAAAATTTTAGATATAATTAGTTCAGAGCCAAAGCAATTTCAACTAGTTTTAAATTCAATAATTTCCTTGACTGAGAAAAATAATAAAAATTCAATTTTTACTGGAGATGTTTATAATCTTTATCAAGATTTATGCCTTAAAAACAAATTAGAGATTTTAACACAAAGAAGAGTTAGTGATATTCTTCAAGAATTTGATATGTTGGGAATTATTAATGTAAAGGTTATTTCTAAAGGTAGAGGGGGGAGAATGCGAGAGATTAAATTAGCCATAACAGATCAAATCATTATGAAAGTAAAAGAAATCTTAAAAAATAATTTAGATTATTGTTAAATTTATCATGGAAAACAATGAAATTTTGAATTTTTGTATAAAAAAGGGTTTGTTACTTGATAAAGAAGTTTTAAATCTTTTTAGTGATGTAACTGATATTAATTCAGTTAAATTAATCATAGAAAGTATTAAAGAGAAAACACAACAAAGAGTGATTACAAAAGATATTTTTAATAATAATTCTTTATTAAGCATTTTTTCAGGATTACCTAAAGAAAATCAGCAAAATTTAGAAAAATTAAAGATAAAATTAGGTTTAAACATAGAAATTTCTAAAGAATTTATTCCAAACTCATTAGAAAATCAAAAAAAAGAATTTTATGATGATAAATCTCTTGTTAAAATTATTAATCCTCCTTTTTCAAAGAGTAAAAAACTTTCTGTTGGTGATTTTGTCAGTTATTTTAGAAATAGGTTTTCTGAAATGAGGGTTTTTTTACAAGAGCATCCAGAATTAACAAATCCTATTTCAATAAATAAACTTTCAAATAATCGGCAAACTTCTTCTCTTATTGGAATTGTTTCATCTAAAAATTTAACTAAAAATAAAAATCTTATTTTTGAAATAGAAGATTTAACTGGCAAAATTAAAATTTTAATAAATAAAAATAAAAAGGAACTTTATGAAAAAGCTCAGGAAATTACCCTCGATTCAGTTATTGGGTTTAAAGGTTCTGGAATGAAGGAAATTTTTTTTGCTAATGATATTATTTTTCCAGAGATTGTTCTTCCAGAAAGAAAAAAAGCTTTTGTTGAGGAATTTGCTTTGTTTATTGGAGATTTACATATTGGAAGTAAAACATTTATGGAAGAAGAGTTTTTGAAATTTATTAATTATTTAAGAGGTAAAGTTCCTGGAACTGAAAAAGAAGTTTCTAAAATAAAATATCTTTTTATTGTAGGGGATTTAATTACAGGAGTTGGTGTTTATCCTGGGCAGGAAAATGAAATTTTGTTTTCTAATTTAGAATCTCATTTTGAAAAAGCTGCAGAACTTTTAAGTAAAATTCCTAAAAATATTCAGATAATTTTTTGTCCTGGAAATCATGATGGGGTTAGGCTTATGGAACCACAACCTATTTTAGATGAGAAATATGCCTGGCCGATTTTTAATTTAAAAAATATTACTCTTACCACAAATCCAAGTTTAATTAATATTGCTTCAAGACAGGACTTTGGGGGGTTTAATGTATTAATGTATCATGGTTTTTCTTTTTTTTATTATGCAGATAATATTTCTTCTTTAATGATTCAAAAAGCTGCACATAAACCTGAATTAATTATGAAATATCTTTTAAAAAATAGACACCTTGCTCCCACACATGCCTCAACACAGTATTTTCCTTGTGAAAAAGACAGCCATATTATAAGGGGCATACCTGATATTTTTCTTGCAGGACATACTCATAAAAGTGCAGTTAGTTATTATAATAATATTCTTTGTATTAGTGTTGCTGGATGGGAAGGAATGACTGATTATATGGAAAAAAGAGGAGCACAGCCTGATTTTTGCAAGGTCCCTATGTTAAATCTAAAAACAAGAGCAATTAAAATTTTAGATTTCGAATAAAGATTATCTTTTAGTACAAATATATCTAAAAAGAAATTTGATATATTATTATAATAAATAAGATTTACTAAAAATGCCCTATACAGAACAAATTGAATATCATTTCAAAAATCTTGAAAAAGATGTTAAGAAGGTTTATGAAGTAATTGATAAAGCTAGGAAAAAAGGATTTGATCCAAGTACAGAAGTTGAAATTCCCCTTGCTATGAGTATGGCTGAAAAAGTTGTTGGTTTAATTTCTGTTGTTTATCCTCAATTAAAAGATAGTGGGGTTTCTAAAAGAATCCTTGAATTAGAAAAAGAACATGGCAAATTAAATCCTGCTGTCAGTTTTAGGATTGCAGAGGAAGTTGCAAAACAAAAATTTTGTAAGTTTGAAGATTTATTACAATCGATTGAAGCAGGAATAAGAATTGGTTTTGCTTATCTTACTCTAGGTGTTGTTTCAAGTCCTATTGAGGGTTTTACTAAATTAAAATTAGGAAAAACAAAAAAAGGAGAAGATTATTTTATTGCTTATTTTTCTGGACCTATAAGGAGTGCTGGGACTACTGCTAGTTGTCTTGCATTGATGTTAATTGATTATTTAAGAGAGTTGTTTGGTTATTCAAAATATGATCCTACTGAAGAAGAAGTTAAAAGATATATTACTGAAAATGTAGATTATCATGAGAGGGTGACCAATCTACAATATTTTCCTACTCCTGAAGAGATGGAGTTTTTAGCAAAAAATCTTCCTATTCAAATTGCTGGAGAACCCACAGAAAAATTAGAAGTTAGTAATTATAAAAATTTGGAAAGAGTTGACACAGATTATATTAGGGGAGGAATGTGTTTAATCTTTTCTGAAGGACTTGCACAAAAAGCTGCAAAAGGATTTAGATTTTATAAAGAACTTAAAGGAAAAAAATTCAATTTAACTGGATTTGATTTTTTAGAGCAATATTTAGATTTGCATAAAAAAAGAGATACTGGGAAGGCTAAATCTGTTAGACCTACTTATATTAATGATTTAGTTGCAGGAAGACCTATTTTTGGACATCCTTCAATGTCAGGGGGATTTAGATTTAGATATGGTAGGGGAAGGGTTAGTGGTTTTAGTGCAGTATCATTAAGTCCTGAAACAATGGCTATTGTTGATGAGTTTATTGCTATAGGAACTCAATTAAAAATTGAAAAACCTACAAAGGGTTGTATAACCACTAGTTGTGATTGTATTGAGGGGCCAATTGTTAAATTAACAAATGGTAGTGTAAAAAAAATAACTTCGGTTGAAGAAGCAAAACAAATTTATTTTGATGTTGATGAAATAATTTATTTAGGAGATATTTTGTTTCCTTTTAGTGATGTATTAAATAGAAATGCAGATTTAATCAAACCAGGTTATGTTCAAGAGTGGTGGAATTTAGAATTAAAAGAAAAAACAGGGGGCAATGAAGAGGGTGTAAATTGTTTTAATATTTCTTTTGAAAAAGCAGTTGAATTAAGTGAAAAATATAAAATTCCTTTACACCCTGATTTTATTTTTTATTGGACAGAGATTAGCAATGCCCAGTTTTTTTCTTTAATAGATTGGCTTGCACATTCTAAGATTGATGAAAAAATAATCTTGCCTTATGGAAAGAATGAACAAGAAAAATTTGAGATTGGAAAAAGAGCTCTGGAGCTTTTAGGTGTTGAACATTTAGTCACAATAGAAAATGTTGTTTTAAATGAAAATGAAAGTAAAATTTTATTATCTAATTTGGGAATTGATGTAAGTATTTTAAATAAAAAATGTTTTCTTAAGGATTTTTTAAAAGCAAAAAATTTTGATAAATTTAATAATTTAGAAAAAGAAAATTCTATTTTAGAGATAGTTAATTCAGTTTCTAATTTTGAGATTAAAAATAAGGCAGGAGATTTTATTGGTGCAAGAATGGGTCGTCCTGAAAAAGCCAAATTAAGAAAATTACAAGGTAGTCCAAATTTTCTTTTTCCTGTTGGTTCTGAAGGGGGGAGATTGAGAAGTGTTCAGACTGCTTGTGATGTTGGAAAAGTTAAGAGTGATTTTCCAATTTATTTTTGTGAAAAATGTAATCAAGAGACTATTTATCCTTCTTGTGAAACTTGTGGAAATAAATGTAAAAAAATGTTTTATTTTCCTGAAACAAATGAAAAATCTTTTGAAAAATTTATTAATGAGAAACAAGGTTTTGATTTTTCTAGGAGGGCCATTGATATTAATCATTATTTTGATAGTGCTGTTAAATATTTGAATTTAAATAAAAGTGAAATTCCTTTATTAATTAAGGGTGTTAGGGGAACTTTTTCAAAGGGGCATATTATAGAAAATTTTGCCAAAGGAGTTTTAAGAGCAAAAAATAGTTTGCAAGTGAATAAAGATGGGACTATTAGGTATGATTGTACAGAATTACCTTTAAATTGTTTTAAGCCAATAGAAATTGGAACCAATATTGAGAAATTAAAAGAACTAGGTTATGAAAAGGATATTAATGGGGATAATCTTGTTGATAATGAGCAAATTTTAGAATTAATGCCCCATGATGTTTTATTGCCTGATTCTCCTACATCTCCAAGTGAGAGAGCTGGAGATGTTTTTATTGATATTTGTAATTTTGTAGATGAGCTTTTAGAGAGATTTTATAAATTAGATTCTTTCCATAAGATAAAGAAAAAAGAAGATTTAATTGGGCAGTTAGGTGTTTGTATGGCTCCCCATAATTGTGCAGGAGTTATCTGCAGATTTATTGGTTTTGCTGAGGCATTGGGTTTATATGCGAGTCCTTATATGCATGCTGCCATTAGGCGTGATTGTGATGGGGATGAAGCTGCAATTATGTTATTATCTGATGTTTTGTTGAATTTTTCTAGATCTTTTTTGCCTGAGCATAGAGGTGGGACACAAGATGCACCTCTTGTGTTAAATGCAAAAATTAATGCAGGGGAGGTAGATGATCAAATTTTAGATTTTGAAGCAACTCCTGATAGAACCTATCCTCTTGAATTATATAAACTTGCTGAACAAAGAAAGCATTCTTCTGAGGTTAAAGGAATAAAAACAATTAAACAACTTTTGAAAGAAGATAAAGATCCTTTTGTAAATTTGGATTTTACTCATGATACTTCAAATTTTAATAAAGGTGTTAATCTTTCTAATTATAAAAAATTAGCAACAATGGCAGAAAAAGTGCAGCATCAGATGAATTTAGTTGAAAAAATAAGGGCTGCAGATGTAAAAGATACAGCCAAATTAATAATTGAGAGGCATTTTATAAGGGATATGAGGGGTAATTTAAGAAAATTTTCTATGCAAGGTTTTAGATGTGTTGGTTGTAATGAATCTTTTAGAAGACCTCCATTAAAAGGGGTTTGTCCTGTTTGTGGAGGAAAAATAATTTTCACAATTCATGAAGGTGGAATTAAAAAATATTTAGATATTGCAATTGAGTTGGCACAAAAATATGATTTATCTCCCTATTTAAAACAAACCCTTGAATTAACCAAAGAAACTATTGATAGTATTTTTGGAAAAGAACTTGAAAAACAAGAAGCTTTGGGAAAGTGGTTTTAAAGAATTTTTAAATTTTATTTATTTATAATTTGTTGGTATCAAAAGACTTTTATATTGTTTTTATTAATCTATTTATCATGGAAGGAGATAATGATTCTTTTCAAGAGAATACTTCTAGTTTATCTAATTCTCAAATTCCAAATCAAAAATTAGAAAAAAAAATTAATATATTTGTAATTATCCTCTTTGTTATTATAGGAGGGATAGTACTTGGTCTTGCTGTGTTTTTATTTACTAATTTATCTTTAGATAAAATTTCAGAAGATGATTTTTCTGAAGGGGTTAATTTAAATTTGGGAGAAAATAAAAAAGTTGCATTTATGTTTGATAAAACTAAACAAACAATAACAATTGATTCTATAAATAGAGCTTCAATAGATTTAATTTTTCCTGATAATTCTATTAAGGTAAATATACATGTAGAAGAAGAAAAGAAATTTGATCTAAATGGGGATGGTTTTTATGATCTGTCAATAAGATTAAGAGATATAAAAGATGGAATCTCTAAGGTTTATATTAAGAAAATTAATGAGGAAATTAAAACTTAGTTCGGGAATAAATTCTTAAAAAAGATATGGAAGAATTGTTGGTGCGTTACATCTTGCTCCTATAATTTTACAATAAATAAAGCAAAATTGTAGGAATTAATAAACAACCCATCATATTTGTTCTTCTAACTCCTAGTGAGATTGAGTAAAGTCCTGTGATTGTTGAAATTAGAAAAACAGCAAAACCTAATAAATTAGATATAATTAAAATTATTATTGATAAAAAAATTAAGGTGATTATTGAAATTTTTGTATAGTTTATTTTTGAAATTTTGTTTGAAAAAAATTCAGCAAGTTTTTTTGTTATAAAAAAAGAAATTATGCCTGTTATTAAAATCATAATTAAGATTAATATTAGGATTTCTAAACTGAAATTTCCTGTTATTTCTTTAATTGCTACTGCTGCTCCTGTTCTTGTTTTTGAAATTAAATAAAGAGAGATAAATGAAAATCCCATAACTAATGTATTTGTTGCTCCAAGCAAAATAAGAAAGCCTTTGTTATCTGTTTTTGAAATTGTATTGCCTATTATAGCTGCCTGCCCACTTCCAAGTCCTGGAAGAAAACTGCATAAAGGGGAAGCAAATAAAGCCCCTATTAAGGGTTTTTTCATTTTTTTTAATTTAATATTTTGTTTTAAAATTTTTTGTTTAGGAATTTTTATCTTATTTTTTATGCTTAATATTAACATAGAACTTCCAAATAATCCTGTAAGTAGTGGAAAAAGAGGTTCTTTTAATTCTGTAATATTTAATACACAATACCCAAGAAATCCTGTAAGAAATATGACTTTTATTGAATTAATTTTATTTTTCTCAAGAGAAATTAATATTCCTAAAACAATTATTAATAAAAATGGAATAAAATTTTCTATATACTTGTAAATTTTCGGAATTATTATAATTGATGGAAATGAAATTAAAATTAACATAAAAATTGCTGCTAAACTACCATAAGCAGTTAGAATTATTGCTTCATATCCCTGACCTTTTTTTAATAATTTATGTCCTGGCAAAATACTTAGTTCAGTGTCTGTGTCAGGGCAGCCTAAAAAAATTGAAGGGATGAAATCCACAAAAGTGTGAGTTATTGCCATTGCAATTATAAATGAAATAAGGTATATTGGTTGTATAAAATAAATTACACTTAAACTTAGAGAGACTAAAATTGCTCCAATTAGGTTTATATGTATGCCTGGAATAAGGCCTGTAATTGTGCCGGCGAAAATTCCAAGGAAAAGAGATAAGATTATTTCAATGAGCATTTTATTATGTTGGATTCCCGGAACTTCCCAAACTTTTAAGTTTTTGGTTAACTTGTTCATGAATTTTGAACTGGTTCCTTATTTAGTTTTCTTAAAAATAATAATATTATGTTTGATTATATTACTCTTTACATGTTTGCTAACACTTTTTCCCCAAATAGATTCAATTGTTTGTTTTGCCAGCTGGAAAGAATTGAATTTAAAATAGATATTTAATTTTGTCATTTCCCTGAAACCTTTTTTCTTTAACCATTCATGATACTTTTTTGTTCTTTTGATATGTCCTCTCATTTCTTCGAATTCCCCTTTAGAATCATTTTCAATAATATAAATCGTTCCAGATTTTTTCAAAATTCTCTCGGCTTCTTTTAATGCTTTTGCCTTCCTTCTTAAACCAATAATAGTGCTTATAACCCAAGTCGAAATGACTATATCTACAATTTCTGATTTCAGCGGAATTTTTTCAGCGGAGCAGTTAATAAACTTGATCTTCTTGAATTTCTTTGTTTTGTATTTTGCTATTTTTAATTGCTGTTTTGATATATCTAAACCAAGATACTCTTTTGAAATTGGGGCAAGTAAAGAAGCATATCTTCCATTTCCACAGCCAACATCAAGAACTATCTTGCCCTTTATTTTTGGCTTAAGAAATTTGAATATTTTTTTCTGATAATCTTCTGCTTTACTGAACATTTCATAATAATTTGCTTCAGAGTGATAGCTTTTTGAACCTTCTATTAAACTTCCTTTTCTTTTTGCCATAAAAATTATATATTAGATTAGATTTAAATTTTTTCTTTTTGAAATGATTAATTCTATCGCCTTGCTTTTTGGCTTTTAGGTATATTGGAATTGTTTTCTTTGTTTTACTTTTGTTTTGTGTAATGCATTTTTCATTATTTTGCTGAAATTGTTAGTTTGATTAAAGTATTGTGTGCTTGAACGCCAGGGGGTAATAGTCCAGGAAGTCACACCAAGCAGTAGAGCGATTAAAAGGGCTAATAACATAATATTTGGGGGTTTCGGGAATATTTAAGGTTAATTGGGGTTACAATTAGTGTGGTGTAAACAGCACGTTTCCCGAGGGTGGTTTTTCGCGTTTTTATCGTCAGAAGAGGTGTTAAAAATTGAGGGTTTGAAAAACGGACGTTTTTAGAAGAATATCTTATCAATTTTATAGTAGTAACATAATAGAAAGGATTAAATATACAATATTCACTTAAAATTATAAGAAAATTATAACTTTTTTATGATGAAAAACAAAGAATATACGATTAGAAAAAAGATCGCGAGTCAAGGAGAAAACTCAATCATAGTCATACCTAAATTACTCAAAGGTGAACTAAAACCAAAAACCGTTGTAGAATTAAATATTAAGATTTTGGAGGAATCTGAAGATGTTTGATTGGGCATTAAAATACTTTCGAAAAAGAAGAGTTTATGAACTTCCTGTTTCCCAATTAGTTACAACTGCATTGAATAGGAAATCCCTTGATGCTCTTGTAAGCGGAATTGAATCAAGAAGAGATGTTTCAGATGTTAAGGCAGGAACCCCAGATAGTCAAAGATATATGGTAAAAATGCTTTCTGAAGAAGTAGAAAAACAATTTAGTGATGAACGTAGACCTTTAGTGGAATTAGTATCTAATGCTATTGATGCTAAACCTTCAACTTATGAAGGAGAATATAAAGTTCAGTTATCTTTAGGTAGAAAATCTTTTGAAGTACAAGATCAAGGAAATCCAATGACTTTACGACAGATGCTTACTACTTTAATTATTCCTTTTGAAACAAATAAAGATGCTCTTTTAGATATTGGAAGATTTGGAGTTGGCTTTTTATCTAATCTTCAGTACTGTCTTACTAATCCAGATAAAGGAAATGTTGTTGTCGAAAGTTCTGATGGAAAAAATACTTATAGATTGTCTTTTCAATCTTCAAGTCAAGATATAAGAGATCTAAGTTGTAGAATTGATGCAGTTGATGGGGGAACCGTGGGAACTAAGGTTAATGTTTCTGGGCTTACTATCCCAAAGAATATGGGGGATTATTTTAAAGAGTACTTTGGTTTTTTTGATTCCAAAAGAGCTATTGCTACGCTAAATGGAAGAGTTATAAATCCTCCAAATAGAAGTGGATTTACTGAATATAGATTCCCAGTGAATGTGTTTGTAAATGGGGAAGAAAAAGAACAAGAAGCAAGACTTGCCATATTTCATAAAGGAGATTTTGAAAGAAAAACACGTGATATAAAATATTATTCACAAGGAGTTTTTGTTTTAAGCGATGAATCTTTAGATGGGGCTCTAAAAATTGATTTCCCTTCAGCGGTTGAAGTAGTAGAAGGTAGAGATGAATTAAAATATAATGAAAATTTTAGTCGAGTAATGGATGTTGTGTGGGACAAAGTTTTAGATTATTGCAGAGATCATAAATCTCCAAAAGATCTAAAAGCCTTACAAAACCTTACATACTTTTTCAATTATTCTGCTGGAAATCGAATGAGAAATAAACTCTCTTTTAAAGATTTATTTTTTCCAAATATTTCTTATGCAATGGCATCATATGGTGAAGAATATAGAAGCACCTTAGCTTTTTTTGGTGATAGCATAGGGACAGAAATTTATTCGGAACCCAATTGGACAAGACAACAATTATGGTCTCCAGAATTTCTTGGATTTAAAGATCTGGTAGAAAGAGAAACTGAATTGACTAAAAGAGTGACAAAAGAAGAACTTGTTAATCCTACTGATGAATCAACGCCGAAATTATATAATGTAGATGTTTTAAGAAATGATTATGAATATTCTTTAGTTCAATTAAAACGATTTCAAGGAGGCAATTCTCCATTTTTATATGCAAATAATGGAACTGTTTGTGTAAATACGAATCATCCCTATTTTAGAACTGAAGGAGGTTTTACTTCGAAATATGGCTTAACCGCCTCTTTAGAAATGGCTCTTGGTTCAGGAGAAAGACAGATTGAAGAGAAATTAATCCAAGGAGGGAGAGAAAGATGAAAACTTCAGTTAAACTTCGGGATTTGGTAATGCTCCAAATGTTAGGACAAATAGAGGGATATATCTCTGGATTAAGTACAAATCAAGATTTAGAAGAATTAATTGAAGACACACGAGCTCAAGCAACAACTCCAGATCTTTTTGGGAGGGTTATCGATAGAACGGTTAATTCACAATTTGGATATTCAAATGCAGTTATAAGAGAACTTGGTCAAAATGCTATTGATTCTTATCCTGAAGGTGCTGTAAAAAAAGTAGAAATTACAACTAAAGAAAAAAATGGAACTACTCAATTAGCAGTAAGAGACTTAGGTAAGGGAATGAGCCCAGCAGAAGTAGTTAAGAATCTTCTTATACCCTATAACTCTGGTAAGGATCTTGATATAAGTAAAATTGGTGAGCATGGTATTGGGTGGTATTCTGTAATGGATTTAGCTGATAAAGTGCGTGTTTTTACTGGTAATGGGAGAAAAACTTTTACACAAGTTGAGAGAGTAGAAAATGACTGGACAGCACATATTGAGACACAAGAAGGAAATATGAGGGGCACTAATGTTGTTGCTTATATGCCCTGTTGTAGAGCTGATGAAAGAGAACTTAGGGAAGGGGCATCAAAATTTATGGGTTTAATTTCCCCTGATGATGCTTTAGTAACATTTAATGGAGAACAAGTTAATACTTTATCACAAAGTTATAAACCAGGTGCAGAAACTAATATACATAATAAAGGAAAGGATCAAGCTTTGAGATTGAATTATACAACCAATCAACCTCCTGAGCCATTCTCAGATAGAATGGTTTTCACACAAAAAGGATTATATGTGTTAGAAAAATCTTCAATGTTTGACGATGAAACCATTCATTCAGATTTATTTGATTGTGTAAGAAATGCTGGTGTTAGTTTCTGGGTGGATTTGCCTACTAATGTTGGTTTAACTAAAGGAAGAAATGGAGTAGTTGGAAGAGATCAAAGAGTTATCGCAGACGCACTGCATCAATCCTTTGAAAATTATTTTTTAAATGTAGTATTAGATGATGATGAGTTAACAGAGAAAATTGATCATCAAATGTCAGATATAGTTCAAAAAATATTAGAAGCTGAATATAAAGAAAGTTCTGATCAAAATTCTGAAAACACAAAAATTCATGGCAAAGATTATGGGGGCAAAATATTTGCTGGCAAAAAATCTGGTTCTGAATTACAGATGAAAGAACAAGCAAGAAATTATTTAGATAATGTAAGAGGTTTCTCACGTGAATTAATTTCTAAACCTTTTATCCCAACAGAAATTGTTGTTGGAGAAGATAGGCAAAGAAGATTTTCATCCATAGAGCATTTAGTAGGAGCATATAGTAGGGATGAATTATTTAATCTCTCTCCTAACAGAACTAATTCTGATGGGATTTATGTACTAAAGATGCACGAGTTGGTTGGTGGACTTGTAAGACATTTAGATTCTCTTGCACCTCCAAAGGAAATTGAAATCGTAGGGTGCTATAGGGAATTACCAGAAACTCCTAGATTTAAAATAGCCCATACTCCTTTAAAGGTTTTTAGAAAGATAAGCGAAAATAAAGGTGGAATTGGTACAGAGTATCAAGCATTTTTAGATATTTCAAATTATTTAGATGGGGTAGTCTCTTCAGCTAATCGTATGTGGAAAACTGATGTTATGTTATATTTTGATGAGAAAGACGATGCCATAGCTCGTGCAAACAAATTAAGAATTGCATTCAATCTTGATTCCCCTGTAGTAAATGATTATTTAAATGCTATTGGATCAAGAGAATTGACTGAGAGCGAATCTATGAGTCTGGTTGATGTTTTAATCCACGAAAAGACCCATGTCGCCACAAAGCAATATGATGAACATGCTACTCATGGAGTCAGTTTTTATAGGACTAAACGAACATTAAGGCAAAAATTCCTGAACCATTGTCAGAGAAAGGGAATAGATGTTAGAAGAGAAGTTAATCAAAGGTTGGGAGACTATACTTTTGTTAATAGAATTAACACGGAAGCACTGGGCGAGTTGATAGCGAAATATTCTTAATTAGAATTATTAATTACCCTCCCAACACTTTAATCATTACAAAATCACTCCAGCTTAATTTTTCATGTTTTTCTTTTTTCATATAACTATCTTTTCTTTGTTTCATATGCTAAAAATACATTTTTAATAAAATTTGTGAAGAGTTAATAGAAGATTTGAATCCGCAGGGGAATCCTTAGATTAAGAATAGTTGAAAGAATTGCTTATGCTTTGTGGGATTTACAGAGGGTTACGTTCATTAAAAAAATTTATTCTTTTGAATAATATATTAAATAAAAGTTATAAAATAAAATTTTTTATTTTTTGATAATATGAAATTCTATTTTCATACTTGATTGTTTTTGCCCAGATATAACTTGGATGTTGAGAGTAATAAATCGGTATTTTTAATTCAAGTTTGCTAAGATGATTTTTTACAGGAGAACCAAAAGCAATTATTTTATGTGGTTTTAATTCTTTTATTTGTTTCATTAAATTTGGAATACAGTTTATATATTCCTCTTTATGAGGATTTCTGTCTTTTTTTAAAATTCCTTTAAAGAGATTTGTCATAATAGTATTTTCAAAATTAAGATTGCAGTATGTTAAAATTTCTGATAAAATTTTTCCTGTTGTTGTTCTTTTAAGAGCTAATTCATAATTACTTATTCCTTCATTTTTTAAGAGGGTGCTTTGATTGACTCTTCTATCTGGGAAATGCAGAATAAATAATAGAGGAATTTGTTCTATGTTGTTTCCAATAAGTCCAAAAGAGCAAGAGATTATGTCTTCACATTTATCACATTTAATCTTTGGAAGTTCATTCATAATCTTTTAGCAAGAAAAGTTTTTATAATTTTTTAGGTTATTCCAGTACAATAATATTTTTTGATAAAGAAATGTTTATTAATTAAGTTTCTTATGATTTGTAATGGATATTGATGAAAAAATGAATTTGATGAAAGAGTTTGCAAAAGAGATTGTGAATGAGGAAGAATTAAAGGAGTTGTTTAAAAGTGGGAAATTGATTACGGCTTATGATGGTTTTGAACCTTCAGGGGTGGCACCAATTCATTTTGGTTTATTGAGGGCCACTAATTTAAAAAATATGTTAAAGGTCGGAATTAAATTCAAATTATATCTTGCGGATTATTTTGGGTTTATTAATAATAAACTTAGAGGTGATTTGAAAAATATTCAAAAAGCAGGGGAGTATTTTATTGAAGTCTGGAAAGCTTGTGGAATTGATATAAAAAAAGTAGAGATAATTTGGGCAAGTGATTTAATGAATGGAATAAAGTATTGGGATAGAGTTTTGAGAGTGGCAAAAGGTACAAGCGTTAATAGAACAAAAAAATCCTTAACCATTGCTGGAAGAAAAGAGGGAGATATTATTAGTACAGCACAACTTTTTTATCCAAGTATGCAAGTTGCAGATATTTTTGAAATGGATTTGGATATTTGTCAACTTGGAATGGATCAAAGAAGAGCAAATATGCTTGCAAGAGATATTGCCTCTAAATATAAGTGGAAAAAACCTATAGCTATTCATCACCATATTCTTTTGGGGTTACAGGGATTGCAAAAAAAAGAGAATGATGAAGAAACTTTAATGGCTTCAAAAATGTCTAAATCAGACCCAAAAACTTGTATCTATATGCATGATTCTTTAAAAGAATTAAAAGGGAAAATTGGTAAGGCTTATTGTCCTGAAGGAATTGTTGAAGGCAACCCTATTTTAGAATATTTTAAGCATATTATTTTTAGAAATGTTTCTGAAGTAAAAATTGAACGTCCTGAAAAATATGGGGGAAATTTAGAATATGATTCTTATCCAAAAATGGAAAAAGATTTTATAGATAAAAAAATTCATCCCCTTGATTTAAAAAATAGTTGTGCAATTGAATTGGATAAATTAATTAAGCCTTGTAGAGAACATTTCGAAAAAGATAAAAAAGCAAAAGAACTTTATGAGTTTGTTAAGAGTTTAGGAATTACTAGATAATTATTTAGTTTTAAATTCAACAACATCTAAATCTTTTAATTCATGTTTTAAACCTATTTTTTGTCCTGGAAATTTTGAACTTGGGCCCCAAATTTTAGTTTCTTTTATTTTTTCTGAAAATTTTTTTAATATTTTTTCTGCAACAGCTTTAATTATGGAATTTGGTTCAAGAATTATTGGTTTTGGAGATTTGTCTTTTCCAAAGAAATCAGCAAATAATTTGAAATAATAAGAAATTTTCCCATTCTGATCTTTTAATTTTAAAACAGAAATATAAGTGATATTTGGAAGAGAAACTTTTCTCATAAATATATAAGGTTTGTCTGTTGAATTAAGATACATTCTAATTCCAACAATATTTTTTTTAAAATCCAATTTAAATTTAAGGATTTCTTCTTTTACTTTATTAATTTCTTTAAAATGTTTGTCCCAATCTTTTTTTAATGAATTTTTTTCTCTATAAGGTTGACTTGGATGATGATATTTTTCTTTAACTATTCCTAAATATTTAACAAAATCTTCTTTTAAGAAAAAACATTTTCTTGAAAAATCATCAAAGAATTTAAAATTTGAAGAGTTTTTTGAACCCACATAAAATTTGGCCTCTCTATGCACCTCCCCCATTTTATTATGAGATCCAACAATACAAATCAGGAATTGTTAATCTTTCTTTTGCATCAATAATTTCATATTTTTCATTTAGGAGCTAAAATAACTCAGTTAGGGGGAGATCAAAGGAAAGT
>CAZRJS010000023.1:0-2217 GCA_964600565.1 Candidatus Woesearchaeota archaeon
ATGGAATGTAGCCGCCATTAAAGATGCGCATATTTTAATTTATCTTAAGGAGATAAAATGGCAAAAATGAAAGACATTGTAGCTAAGGCTATAAAAGACGCTAAAGGTGATATTGTAGCAGGTGTTGCTTCAGCAAAATCTGTAGGTACACTTGTAGAAAAACCTGCTGGTGTTGTTGGCGGTAAGGCTAAATTTTCTGGAGAAGCTGCTAAGTTGGCTGAGTTAGGTTTTATTGCTAAAACTTTACGTGGTGGAAAATTAAGTGATGTTGATGCAAAAGACCTTAATGCTCGTGGTAAAGCAATTGGTGTTACAACTGATTTAGCTGAAGCTCTACCAGATGGTTTCACAGGTTCTTTACTTATGGATATCCAAGAGGAGTTAAATGTTGCAAAACTTTTTAATGTTAAACAAATTAAAGGTGGTATTGCCCACGATTTAATCGCGTTATATGGTATCGCTGCATACTTAAACTCTGAGGCAACTGATGGTACTGATAGCTCTGAAGGTTATATGACTTTCGTTGCAACTACTAACAAAGTAATGAGTGTTGTTCGTAAATCTTATGAATTACTTGATGATTCTTTAATCGACATCGCTGCTGAAGTTAGATCTGGTATAGTTCGTGCTATTGCTGAAGCTGTTGAAGAAACAGTTATTAATGGTGACATTGCTGGTACTCAAGACTTTGGTACAGCTGTTAAATCTCCAGTTAAAGTTTCTAATGGCCTTCGTAAGACTGCGCTTAATAAAGGTACTGTTGATTTTGGTGGTGCTGCTTATACTGGCCCTGAGTTCAGAGCTAAAGTAACTGAAATGCAACTTCTTGGTGGTGTTTATCTTGATCAAAGAGCTGTAAGTCGTGGTGATGTTGTACTTGTTATTGACCAACATACTTATGGTAAGATTCGTGAGTTTGATGGTTATAAGACACTTGAAACTGCTGGCAGAATGGCAACATTATTTGGTGGTAAAATAGATACAATCTATGACATCCCATTTATTGTTACTTCTAGTATGCCTGCAACGGCTGCAACTGGTAAAGTTATTGATGGTTCTAATCCGTTCTCAACTTGTGTAATGGTTAACATTGCAACTTGTAGATTGACTATGAACGGTAACGTTATTTCTGAATCAGACAAGAATATTGTTAATCAGACTTTCGTTTATACTGGTTCATTACGTTATGGTTTCAGTTCAGTTTATGATTCAACTGAGAGTTCTCCTAATGTTATTGACAATACCTATGTTAATGCTGTAGCGGGAATCAATATAGCTCGTTAGAGTTACTCTTAAGGCTCCGGCCTTAAGAACAATAAAGGAAAATTAATGAACGTAACAACAAACTTAGGGGCAGTTGCAGTAGCAACTACAGGTGATGGAATACACATAGTAAGTGAAGCTGAAACAATCGCTGTACAGGTTATCCTTACAGGTGAACCAGATGCTTGTATCATGGGAATAGATGGATCTTTAGATGGTACTAATTGGGGTCAGATAGACACTCATACTTTTTCAGCGGGAGAGCTTACAGCTCTAAGCGCACTATTTTATGTGACAAGTAAACCAGTTCCATATATTCGTGTAAATTCTACAACTCTTACTATTATAGAAAGAGTTCTTGCTAGTATCGTTTATACAGGTACTGGTGATGGTACATTGGCTACTGCATCTATCGATGATAGTTCTCCAGTGGAAACTTGGACATTAACTTGCACTACTGGTGGAGCAACTGGTAAATTCTCAGTAGTAGGATCAACTTCTGGAGCGCAAGCGGATGCTACTGTAGGAACTCCTTTTGATTCAATAGTAGCTTTTACTCTTACAGATGGTGCTGTAGACTTCGTGATAGGTGATGAATTTGTATTTAATTCTGTAATAGATGGTAGTGCAACTACACTTATTCGTTACGATGACAGTGAGTAATCCTTAGAGCTTCGGCTCTAAGATTCTTATAATTGATTTGAGGCCCGCGCTTCATATGAGTTATAACTCAAACTAAAAGGATACATATGAAAATTAGATACATAGGGAAAATAAATACTACATCAAAAGGTATTACATTTACCCCAGGAAAGATTCGTGATATAGATGCTATAGAAGGTAAACGCTTAACGGATACTTTCCCTGATACATTTAAAGAGCTTGATCCAATCGTGGAACCAATCGTGGAACCAATCGTGGAACCAATCGTGGAACCAATCGTGGAACCAATCG
>CAZRJS010000023.1:2317-15925 GCA_964600565.1 Candidatus Woesearchaeota archaeon
CCAATCGTGGAACCAATCGTGGAACCAATCGTGGAACCAATCGTGGAACCAATCGTGGAACCAATCGTGGAACCAATCGTGGAACCAAAAACCAAACCTAGAACAAGAACTAAACGTCAAACAAAAGCTAAACCAGCAGTAAAAGCTAAACCAATAATTAAGGATTAATAATGGCAGCATCAGATTTTAATTATGCAGACTATTTGTTATATGCTGGTGCTAAAAATGTAAATAGTTCTCTATATGCTACAGTTGCACATGGTGTTTTAGGTATACTTGAAAATCAGTATAAGATATATACAGAAGTACAAACATTAACTTCTAACTTATGGATAGATGATACCACATTTGAACTCCCAGCAGAACCTGTAAATAGTATCACTTCGATAATAAATGATGGTGATACTATTGATTCTACTACGTATTCGTGGTATGGTCGTGATGTTGAGTTAACTACAGCAATAACTGATACACGTATTCCCCTTATAATTGAGATGGAAGTTGGATATACTACAATCCCAAGAGACCTTAAATTAGCAATTTATCGCCACATTGACTCCATTATATTCCAAATTGAGAAGGATGTTGATGGTATTGAGAAGGTGGTTAACTCCACAGGTAACACGACGTACTTTAGGAATAATGTAATTCCTCCCTCAGTAGAAGCTACTTATGAGTTCTATTCAGCTAGGCAAATGGTTTTAACATGAGTGTTATAGGGATGAATGATAGAATTCGTCTACTTGTTACCTCAAGAGCTAAAAAGATCGCACAAAAACGAATTGCTAAGATCCGTCAGGCGGTATCTGATGCAACGACTCTTTGGCGTAATCATATCAAACGAATGCTGAGTACTCCTTGGCCTGGGTATAGACAATCTTATGGAGCCAACGCTGTCCCATATATGCGTAGTGGTAAGTTGAGAAACTCAGTTCCCCGTTATAAAGTTACTACCCGTAAAACATTTAATGGTTCTAAATATGATCTTGGACAGACAGTTATACACATGCAACGTGTCGGGGCGAAACCTGCATGGGGAACATATGGTGAGGAGCTGAGTACAGAACGCTCAGATGGTTTACAAGGTTGGCAAGAGCGTGCTTATAATACTCTTGCCAATAAAATTGATGAAAAGTTAGGCTTTACAAAAAGCTACTATAAATTTTAAAGGGATATGCATGACAAAACACGAATCGCTAATGAGAGATTTTAAAGAGATATTACAAACTATTCCTAGAATTAACAAAGCTAGCTTTGGTACACATGTTCCAGTATCCCAAGAGACTACATTTGCTTCTGTATATATTTTACCCGGAGCTGATACCTACCAAATACGTAAAATTGGTACTGGTATCAGTTCTTATGATAATTCTTTTTTTATACGCTGTATAGTTAATGAGGATTGTACCGAGAATGAACTTCAATGGTGTGATACTAGGAATGCAATTATTGAAGCAATCCTAGCTGATTCAGGACTCTGGACAGTAGTAGTTGATAGAGATATAACAAGTGTTATATACGACGATATGAATACCTCCCCAAAAATGACAATGGAATTACTATTTGAGTTCAATCTAAGAGAGGACTGCGAATGAACCTGAAACAATTTATTAAAATGGCGAATGAGGTACATGATGGGATCTATGATTATTCAGAAAGTATATTCACTGGCGTGACTCATAGTTTAATCGTTATATGCCCCCAATGTGGCCCGTTTCGTGTTACACCAAATGCCCACATAAATTGTAGTGTAGGATGCCCTCAATGTAAAAATGAGCAATTAACCTACGTACTTAGTGCCAAAGAGTTTGACAGAATCTTTAATCGAAATATTTGATTAACCCACGACACCAAGTCAATAACTGGATGTAATTTCCTGCAGGACATTATAAAATTAAATTAAGGATTTAATATGGCATATATTGATAAGTCGAGTCAATGGTCACTTACTAAAGAGACAGCATACGACGATAGAACAGCTCCAACACTTCCAGCGGACTTTGTTGAGTTAATTAACCCAGCGTTAGAAGCTTCTACAGAAACGATAGAAAGAGAAACATTAAGAAATTCTATGGTAATGGCTCAACCTTTGCTTGGTAAAGAGACTTCAAGTGGCTCTATGGAAGTAGAGCTTTCTACCGCTACAGGTACTGCTGGTGCTAAAGTTGTTAATGGAGATTTGTTATACGAATCCGCTATGGGTCATAGAATTGGTGATGTTGCTGCATCTGCTATGGCAATGGTTGCCGGTGTTATTACATTTACTTCAGCAACTGATGCTGATAATTATGAAGTTGGGCAAGCTGTTGCTCTAACCGGTGGTGTTAATCCCGCATTTGCTGTAGTTCGTTCAATTGATGCTAATACAACTATGACAGTTGCTCCTTTACCAGCTCTTAGTGATTCTACTTCTTGCTCTGGTATGGTCTCATTTACAATTGCTCGTCCAGAAGCTGCTCAAATTTCTCTAGCAATTCAGGAGTTCTTTGAGGGTACAACTAGAGTTGAATATACATTTGGTGGTACTGTTGCCTCTGATATGACTGTGTCATTCCCTGTTGCAAACATTGTAAAAGCTAATTTTAGCGTTGCTGGTGCAGGTTTTGATGTTGAAGAGCAAGGTGTTGCTAGTGGTACTGTTGCTAAAAGAGACCCTATATGTACTTCATTCAATCCATATATAGCAAAGAACATGACTTTTACTTATGCTGGTACTTCATACGCAGTTGAAGATCTTGAAGCGAAAGTTACTTCTGATATCTATGATACTGAAGCACTTACGACTGATGGCCTTACAAATAAAACCGCTACTGGTAAATCAGAAGTTGGTGGAACATTTGGTCTTGAGTATGCGGGTACAACTTTATTCAGTAAGTTTCAGGCTGGTACTTCTGGTGAGTTATTTGGTACAGTTGCAAATTCGGGCTCTACAGCTCTTATTTATGCACCAAAAGTTGTTCTTGTAGAATCTAGTAAATCAGTTGATAGTGGAATCTACAAAGAATCTTTGAGTTACACTTGTTTGAGTTCAGACGCTTGTTCTGCAACTAGTGAAGATGCAATTACTATTGCATTAGGTTAACCCCATAGAGCGGTCTTCGGACCGTTCACTTGGTTTTAATATAAACGGAATGCCTACGGGTTAATAAACGCTTAGAAGCGTACAAGCACAAAAGTGCAAAAAGGATAATACATGGCAATAGTATATGATAAGCAATTAACAGAAGGTTTCAAATATATCGTAGAAAGTGAAAGAGGTGACAAAAAGCCTTTTTCGGTGACTATTAGCACAATTGACTCAGTTCGATTGGTTACACTAGAGGATGGTATATTTAAACGCTCAGTAGACGATAGCGTTTCATTAGCAACAGGGTCATATAATGTATCTCTTTGTAGAAATTCTATAAGTGGTTGGGATAACATGAATGATGCTAAAGGGAAAGCAATACCAGTTATATTGGATGCTATTGGATATATTTCACTTGAATCCCTATCTATGCTCCCAACAGCGATGATAACTGAATTAGCTGGTGTGATTGCTTCTACAAGTCAAGACCCATCAACGATTCAAATATTTTCAGCTGATGAATAATGACTCCCCTTATATATGGGCCAGCAAATATATATCGTAACCCAATTTGGGTAGCACTAGCCTCAGATCCTGAGGTTCTCGTGCAACTACAACCTCTATCACACTCCACAATTACTTCTTATAATGACTTAGCATACTTACAGGGGCATCTCCCTGTACCAAAAAATACCTATACAACAAGAACTATAGTAGCTAATGCAACTATAGCTATCAAAAATGCTATAGGATTCCCAAAAGCTAGTGATCTGATCGCGCAATTATCCCCAATAGATATTATACATTTGTATAATGCTCTCATGGGTATGAGTATCACAACACAAGAACAGTATGATAAGTTATCAGCTATGTTGGATGTACAATTTAACCCGAACTTTTCAGAAGAGTCTTGGGATTGTGAAATATGTAGAAAAAAGGGTTTGGATTATACACGAGCTTGTGGCTATTTACCAGAAGATAAACGTGATCCAAATCCCATATTACCGAAGACCGGTGCAATTATATATACAGTATGCCCAATTTCAACAATGGACTATCACGTTATCGGGCAGGCATCAATGGCTTACACGCTATTAGATGCTGGTATACTCCCTGAAGGACAGGGTTTAGGGAATCAAACAGAGTGGTTTGTAAAAGCAGCATTACTATATAAAAGGAAAGCTGTTGCAGCAGAAAAGAAAGCTCTTGATGAGCATTAAACGGATGGTCAATCACGCCTAGTGATAATAAAATTAAGGATTACACATGGCTATTGAACCAGATTTAACGTTTAAAGTTACCCCTAAGATGGATTTAACACAAATTATTAAAGGTGTTAAGGAAACAGAAAATTGGGTTAAGAAGGTCCAGCAAAATATAACTACCCATCCGCTAACTCTAAGTATGAAATTAAATAAAAAAGATATTGCTAAAGTAATGACACAACTTAAAAAGCAAGAAAGTCAATTTGACAATTACCAAGCAAAATTGGAAGGGACAAAACGTAAACGTTGGGTCGCTAATAGCAAAAGACGTAAACGTCATGCTATAGAAGCTATTGATAATATTAAGCGAAAAGAGAAAGAATTAGCGGATTACCAGGCACGCGTAGATGCAGCTAGTCGTAAACGTTGGATCGCTAATAGTAAAAGACGTACACACCATGCTGTTGAGGCTGGAATGGAGAAAAGCACAAAGTCTCTTAAAGAGAATACGAGTACATGGCATAAGCATATGTCATTTTTAGAATCTACTGGTATTGTACTTAAATATGCCGCAATATCAACAGCTATATACGCAGTAGCTGGAGCATTTAAGGCTGGAGTAACCGCTTCAATCAAATATGATAATGCCTTATTTAATAATATTGCTGTACTTGAAGTCACACGCGAACAGGCTACAAAGTTAGCTAATGCGGCTCTTCAGCTTGGGGTAACCTATGGTGGAAGTATAGAGGATATAAATAAGGTAGTATTAACTCTTGGTAGAGCAGGTGTTGCTTATAAAGATCTTGCTGCAGCTACTAAAGCTACAATAGAACTTGCAACAATTACTGGTGACACTTTTAGTGATACTTCTATGGTTATGTCAACATTTATTACTAACTTTGAGGGTGCAGGTGTCTCAGTTAAGGATCTTGCAAATAAGTTAGCATTCGTAGCAAATGCTACTAAAATGTCTACTACAGACCTTGGAACATTTGCCAATTATGGGCTTATTACAGCTAAATCCCTCGGATTAACTATCAATACCGTTGGAGCACTTGCTGCTGCAATGAGTAGATTAGGCTTAAATGCGTCTACCATTGGTACTGAGATGCAAAAATTAGATATCATATTTAATACATCTTCGACCCAAATGAATAGATTTTTTGATCTTGCTTATAATGGTGAGGGTCAGGCAAATAAAGAATCCATAATTAAACGTATGATGGCTGGTGATGAAACAGCATTATTGGATTTTTCTGATACATTAGCTAGTATGCCTTGGGATCAATTCAAGGATAGTACTGATGGTGTAAATATCCGTGTTAAGAAAATGATGTTAGCTATGCGTAATGGTAGGGATATGATCCATGAGTATAGTGAAAGTATAAAGACAGCTTCTGACGCATCTATCCAAGCGGCATTAAAGTCACTTGGTACAGAAGCGATATGGGAACGTACTACTAATGCAATGTCTAACTATGGAGCTGGTTTTGTTACTTGGGCTACTGGTGCCACAACAGGTAGAGATGCTGTTATACGCCTAAGCGAGGAACTCAAGACTCTCGATAAGGACTCTAAGGGATATGTAGAGACATTAGATAAATTTAATATTGCTATGGCTTCATTCAATAGTTCTGTGTCCCTTGGGCAACAAGAAGCTACATATGACCAGAAAGTATCACAGTTAAAAGAGGTCAAAAAGCAGATAAAAGACCTAAATAATCAATGGGCTAATGATCCTATTAGAGAATCTAGAATACTCGATTTTAAAAAGAAACGAAACGAGCTTACAAAAGAGTTAATGATACTTAATCAGGCTAAACTTAAAGTAATTGAAAAAACACAAAACAAGGCGATAGCTGTCGCTAAACATAAAGCTGATACAGATAAACTTGATGTTATTGCGGGTACTAGGGAGTTGAAAGCTGCAGATGCCCTATATCAAATTAAGGTACGTCTTCTTAAGATCAATGCACAGTTTGCTGGTACAAAAGCAACAATAGGTAGTGAAGCTGAGAAGCATAAACTTATTATGCAGGGTTTAGAGGACGAGAGATTAAAACAGATTGAAATTAGTACTGATGCTAAAACTGGTGCAGATACAGTTATAAAAAGAAATCTAGTAGCTGCAGATAGGAAGAAAGCGCTTGATGCAATTGCACTCAGAGTACTAACAGAGAAAATTAGGTATGAAGGTAAGATTCTCGCTATACAGGAAGCTACTGAAAGGAAGCGAGTACGCTTAGAGTACAAGACATTTAGTACTAAAACCAAATCCTTATTAGTAGATGCTCAAGAAGCTACTATAGGAAAATCTAAACTAGTTATATATAATGCAACCCAAAAAGTTTATGAAAAGCGTCTTGCAGATGCTAAAAAATTGACTGATGAGGGCAATAAACAACTCATTACTGGTAAACTTGAATTAGCTAACACTAAAAGTCGTACAGCATATGGAAAATATTTAGATAGTGAAAATGAAAAAGTTCGTGAACTATGGAAGAATTATAATATACTAAATACATTACGTAATGGTGCTGGCTATACTTCAGTAACGGATACAGCTAGAGGTGCTGTTACTATAGCACAAGACCGTGTTAGTAATGCTAAGGAACCTTCAGAGATTGCAGCTGCAGATATTGCATTAAAGAACGCTCAACGTAATTTGCAGCAGGTAATGTATAGTGAGGCTCTAAAGAATAAGCTTTCATTGATTAATTTAGATAAGCAAGCACTCGCATTAGAAGGGCAAAACTTTTCTAAGATGAAACAGGCTGAGGTATTACGTCATAATGCATTCTTATTAGAACTTGATGATCAGATGTTGAAAGGAGAAATTTCAGACGAATACTATACAAAAGCACTAGAAAATGAAAATTTACTACATAGAAAGACTATGAGTGACCTCTCTATGACTGGTGTAGTAATACAATCCCTAACGGATAGCCTAACTTCTGGATTTCAAGACTTTTTCAATGTGAGTTCAGAAGGTTTTATGGATTTTGGTAAGTTAGCGCAAAGTGTGTTAGATGACATATTGAATGATATGTTAAAAATAATCGTTAAACAACAGATTATTGGTAGTATGGGTGCAGGTGGTGTTGGTGGTACGGGTATAATGGGCGCACTTGGTGGAGCTATCTTTGATGGCTCCACATCAGCTGCAACAGTTGTACCTACTCCACAAGCATTTGGCTATGCGCAAGGTGGAGCTTTTAATAGTCCATCATTGAGTGCACATACAAATACAGTTGTGTCAACTCCAACCCCTTTCATGTTTGCAAAAGGCGGAGTTCCAGGAGTATTTGGAGAAGCTGGTACAGAAGCTGTTGTACCTCTTGCCAGAACGTCTAGTGGGGACTTAGGTATACAAACAGTTGGTGGTTCACAAGCTCCACAAAATATAACAGTTAAAATAATTAATGAGAGCGGTGAACAAGTGAAAGCTACTAGTAGTAGCTTTGAACAAGATATAAGTGGTATGATAATTAATGTAGTTATAGATGCTATGCATACTAATAAAGGTGGCATGAGAAGTGCCCTAGGAAGATAAAAGGAATCATATGAATACTTTCCCATCAACATTAATACCAAATATACACTCAAGTGAAACGTTATCAATTCCCTTGGTAACAAGTGAGACTGAAGGAAATTACCCGAAGGTTAGACGTAGAACTACTAAGGCTCGTGAAAAGTTTGACCTGAAATTTGACCCTTTAACGGTCACTGAGTGGGCAATACTAAAGGCATTCTTTGAGACAAATCAAGGTTTGCCTTTTACGTTTGTACACCCAACATCGCTTGTATCATATACATGCGTAATCATGCAGGATACTTTAGAAAAATCTTTTATATCAAGTTTTATATTCAAGACAGCTTTAAAGATAGAGGAAGTGTAGAATGGCAATAAGCGACCAAACAACAGAAGATTTAAACGCTCTCGTCACAGATGCAGTCTTTTTAGTCTTACTTGAGATAAATATACCAGATACTCCTACGGTTAGACTTGTGGACAATACAGAAGATGTCACATGGGATTCTGAAACTTGGTTACATTTTCCATTTGAGCTTGATGAGATTCCAGAAACTTCAGTTAGTGAGATTCCTCAGTGGAGCATAAAAATATCAAATGCAACTAGAGCTATTGAGCGATATTTACAAGAGTATGATTTATATTTAAAAACAAATGGTATAGATGGAAATGACATTACATGCACTATAAGAGTAATAAACACAAATGATTTAGCAAATACAGAACCAATTATAGCAATTAACGGGTTGTTACAACAGGCTACTACTAACCCACAATGGGCTACTTTTAAATTTAGTGCTAAAAATCCATATAACAAACAATTTCCACCTCGTAAAATCTTCAAAAACTTTTGTGGGTTCAAATTCAAAGACAGTAGTTGTGGTTACACAGGAACAGGCACAGTTTGTGACAAAACTTTAACCACATGTAGAGCATATACCAATAGTCATCGCTTTGGTGGTTTTATTGGAGTTAAAGGTAGAGGATTGATTCTTGTTAGCTGATTTTATAGGAATACCCTTTGTAGATAAGGGTGATGGATTTAATGGGGCAGATTGTTTTGGTCTAGTGAGACTATATTATAAAGATGTCATGAATATAAAACTGTTTAAGCCAGACTCTAGTGCATTTAATTCTAAAAGTGTTTTAAGGGAGTTTTTGGAAGAAACTTCACGCAACTGGAACAAAGTATCAGAACCACAAATAAATGATGTAGTGGCTATGGCACATGATCCAAGACATCCAAAAATAGTTCAACATTTTGGAATCTATATAGGAAATGGTAAAATGATTCATACTTTAGAAAAAGTTGGAAGTCATATAGTAAAACTTAGAGATTACAAATATTTTATAAAAGGATATTATAGATGGCAAAAGTAGTAACATTTTCAAACATCTTAAATCCATTAGAAAGACAAACACAAGAAGTAGAAGCAACAACTTCTACAGAACTTATAAATATGTTAGATTTTGACACAAAAATATATGAAGTTGTTGTATCAAGAAACCAAGAAATAATAACAGAAGAAGTTGAAATAGTAGAGGGAGATGTTTTTGCAATCACGGTTATACCAATAGGTGGTGGTGGAGGTGGTGGAAAAGACATAATAAAATCTATTGCTATGATAGTCGTTGCTGTGGTTGTTACTTATTATACACAAGGAGCAGGAGCAGGTTTATTTGGGCAAGCTGGAAGTCTGAGTTCTTATGTAGCAACAGGCGTAGGAATGGCAGCAGGTGGAATGTTAATAAATGCTATTCTTCCTCCACAAATACCAAGTTATGATGGAGGCACTCTTTCAAACATACAAAACAGTGCTACATACTCTTGGGATTTAAAAGGAAATTCTGTTGAACAAGGTAAACCAGTACCTATTTTATATGGAACTCATAGAGTAACACCCCCTCTAATTAGTCAATATGTAGAAACAAAAGATAATTTACAATATCTAAATGTACTTTACGCAGTAGCAGACGGTGAAACAACCATAAATACAAGTAGCATAAAAATAAATGATGAACCCATATCCAATTTTAATAGCGTGACAATGTATACTAGGGACGGGACGTTAGATCAATCTATCATAGGAATATTTGATGATACTCATTCAGATAAACAAGTAAACAAAAAACTATCAACAGATTGGCAGTATTCTACTACAACAGGAAATAGTGTAACAGGCTTAGAAATAGGTTTAATTGCTTCATCAGGAATTTATTTCGTGGATAGTACCGGTAACTTTCAAAACTATACTATTAAAGTGGATGTTCAATATTACTATAATGGTCAATGGATTTATATTTCAGGCTCAGAGAATACAATTTCTGTTGGAGTACCTATTTCTTACATCGTAAAAGGTTATAATACATACTATAAGTTTTTACGATTATTAGACGCACAAAACTACCGGCGGTATGGCTATAATATTGGTATTTCTACCACTTTACCCACTAATACAAAGATCTATGAGTCAGGGATATGGGGAGAATACTCGACAGAAGTAGTTGATAATAGTTTTTCGGAACTAACTGATAATAAACAGGAAACGTTAAGATATACATACAAAGTTAACGGATTACCCCCAGATCAGTATGAAACAAGAGCAAGATTCTACGAAGCACCAACAGAAGGTAGTAGATACGGAAGTGATATGTACTTTGAATATCTACAAGAAACGGTAACAGACGATTTTATATACCCAGGCACAGCATTATTAGGTTTAAGCATTTTAGCAACGGATCAATTAAGTGGATCGTTACCAAAAATAACAGTAAAAGCTTCAAATAATATTTCAAACCCAAGTAACGCTTGTATTGATATATTAGAAAAAAGTGGGGAAACACTATCTACTGAAGAATTAGAAAAATTTACAGAATTTGAAGAGTGGTGTGATTTAAAATCTTATACATGTAACATATACTTTGACGAAATTTACACAGTAAGAAGTGCATTAAACATGGTTAGTAAATTAGGAAGAGCAGCGGTGTTACAATACGGTAGCCAATGGAGTGTAAACATTGATAAACCAAATGAGTTACCAGTACAAAGTTTTCTTTTCACAATGGGTAATATAAAAGCAGATAGCTTTAGTGAAGAATTTCTACCAATCCAAGATCGTACAAATAAAATAGAGATAACATACTATGACGAGACAGTAGACAACGAGCCACAAATTATAGAAGTTTCAAACTCAAACTATGACGAGGTTGAGAATGTAAACACTTCGAGCATTAACTATATAGGTTGTACTGATAGGACTATGGCTTTGCAATATGCTAAGTTTTTATTAAATTGTAGTAGATTATTAACTATCACTCAAAGTTTTACGGTAGCAACAGAATTAATAGTAGGCAGAGTAGGGGATGTCATAAAAGTGGCTCATGATTTACCTGGTATAGGAGAATCTGGGCGAATAATATCAGCATCCACAACAGGAGTTGTTTTAGACAGAGAAGTAACACTAACACTAGGAATAAATTACTATGTAGAACTAAGATACTCAAATACAAACGAGATAATCACAACAGAAGTAGTAAACACAGTAACTACAACAGACACTTTAACCTTTACAATTCCTCTTTTAATATCACCAGAAAAATATGATGTTTATAGTTTTGGAGAATATGAAAAAACCTCAAAACTAATGAGAATAGTAGATATAAGTAAATCATCAGACTTAGAAAGTAAAATATCAGCTCTTGAATATGTAGCGGATGTTTATGATGATGCGGAATATATAATTCCGCACACAGAAAGTGTACTTGGATTAAGAGGTTTATCCTTAAATGAAGCGATTTCTTATGAGAATACTTCAATTATTTCTTCTATTATTGCTACATGGAGGGGTGCAAGTTTATACTACGATGTTTACATAAATGATGAATTTTATAAAAGAATTTATAAAGATAGTATAAAAATTGAAAATCAGTTAGCACCTAGCTCATATATTATAAAAGTTGTAGATTCTTTAGGGAAAGAGGAATCAAAAAGCATATCACTTTTAGGAAGATTTGCTCCACCAGAACCACCAACAAATTTTAAAGCTATTCAAAATGATAATATTGTAAGATTTTCTTGGGACAAATCAATAGCACAAGATGTAGCAAAATATGAAATCAGAACAGGTGTAACTTGGGAAAATTCTAAAGTTATAGGAATAGTTGGAAATGTAAACACTTTTGAGTGGTTTCCAGATATGAATGCTACTTATCGTTTTTGGATAAAATCTCTTGATTTTTCTAAAATATATAGTCAAATAACACAAGAATACCAATTTAATGTTACAAATATAGATGAAAAATTAAATGCAGTCATAGAATATGATGGCATTGATACAGCTACACCAATTTGTAGTACAAATATACAAGGACTGATTTTCATTACAGGTCAAGGTTATGTTTCTTTTAATTCAGTATCTTGGGAAGATTTAGGAGATATAACTTGGGAAGATTTAGGTGATTTAGCTTGGAGTGAAGAAGCAATTTTTGAAAGTTGTGTTTTAGATACAACTAAACAAGGAATAACTAAAATAAGAATATTATCAGGATATAGTGCAACTTTTTCAAATCCATCGTGGAGTGATTTAGGTGATAGAACTTGGGCTGATTATCCTTTTGACACTTGGGAAAGCTTTACAGCGGTAGATGTGTTTATGAATTTATTTTATTCTATTAGTAATGATAATATAACTTTTACAGATTGGGTAGAATATACTGGTGTTGTAGATGAAGATTTTAGATATATTAAGTTTAAATATGAAATAGAATCAGGACAAGGGGTAGAAGTTAATATAGATACTTTTAAAGCTATCTTAGATGTTCCAGATACTTTTTATGATATAAGGGATATAGAAATTGTAAATAGTACAACAATTAGCTATAATACATTAGGATTAACTTTTTATGAAAAACCTTTCATTAAAGTTATAAGTAAAGATTCTATAAGCTTTGCAGTTATCAAAAATGAAAGTAATTCAAGTTTTGATATAGAAGCTTATGATGAAAACGGAAGTTTAAAAACAGCGACTTTCGATATTAACATACAAGGATATTAAAATGAGTCAAGATTACACTGATAGTTTTCCTGTTACTGGAAAGCCTAGTGAAGATATAATTGATATTTCAGAAAATTTTGAAACACTTAGAAGTAGTTTTAGTGGTACGACTTTTCCATCTTCACCAGTACCAGCGACAGGGCAGCCTTGTTGGAGAACTGATAGAGGCTTAGATGCTGATACTGGTAAAACTGGTAAAATGTATATATATAGTGGGAATACTTCTCTGGGTGAAACTGGTTGGATAACAGAAGAAGAATTTAGTTCTATCGCACAAGAAGTTATAAATTCAAGAGGCTCAAAGGCTTCTCTTGACGCAAGACTAGATGTTATAACAAATGAAGATGGTACACTTAAAGATAGTGTTGCGGTGAACAATTCAGAGTGGGTTACAACAGGCTTAACAGATACTTATGTTAGCACGACTTCTTTCACAGTAGAAGGCGACCAAACGGATATTTTTGCAATAGATAAAAGAATTAAAGCTAATTTATCAGCAAGTACAGTTTATAGTGAAATAACAAATTCAGTCTTTACAACTTTAACAACTGTGACGATTGCCGACGCAGTCTTAGATAATACTTTAACAAGTATTCAACCATCTTTAATTAATCCAATTGATAATGATGGTAGTATGACAGCAAAAATGGTAGGAGCATTAGATTTAACCTCAAACCAAACAATAGATGGTGTAAAAACTTTTTCAGTAAGTCCAATAGTTCCAACTGCTACGCTAGGAGACGATAG
>CAZRJS010000024.1:0-15881 GCA_964600565.1 Candidatus Woesearchaeota archaeon
TTAAAATTCCCCCTTCACAAATTCCACAAGAATTTTCTTTTATATCTTTAAAATACAGTACTCTATCTTTTTTCAGGATTATTTTTTATGAAAAATATATTTAAACTTTTTCATGTTAGCGAGCAATTTAAATATTTCTTATTCTTAATTTTATATGCCAATTTTTGTTATACAAGAACATCATGCAAGTCATCTGCACTGGGATTTTCGCATTGAAATAAATAAGGTTTTAAAATCATGGGCTATTCCAAAACAACCCCCAAAAATTAAAGGATTGAAAAGATTAGCAATACAAATTGAAGACCATCCTATGTCTTATGCAAATTTTGAAGGTGAAATTAAAGAGGGTTATGGAAAAGGAATTGTTAAAATTTGGGATAAAGGAACTTACAAACTTTTAGAAAAAAATTCTAAAAAAATTGAATTTAAATTAAAAGGGAAAAAACTAAATGGAAAATATGCTTTAATTAAAACCAATTATGGAAACAAGCCCAATAAATCCTGGTTGTTTTTTAAGATTAGTTAAGAAGATTAAATTAATCCTAACATCTTTTATTTGAACAAAAACTTTTCTTTAAAACATATTCTTGTTTTTTTAATTTAGAGTTTATACAAGATCTTCTCACTAGTTGATGTCTTGCAGAACTATCTATTTTTTTATTTTTTATATCATACCTAGAATGAATTCTATCTCCATCCTCATCTCGAGTTATATTTATCCCCATCCCAGTTCTAAATGGAAGATTAATTTCATAAATCTTGTAAACTTCTTCATTCATTTTATTTATACTACTTCTTTAGATATTAAAAGAATAATTGGAAACTTTTAAATATATTTATCCCACTTTAGATATTAAATAATTAAAGGATAATTTTATCTATTCCTCTGAAGATTATCTAAGAATAGATAAAGAAACAACAGAAGATTTTTGGATATATTTCCTACCCCCTTCTTGATTAGGAACCATTAAAGGAGATTGGACTTTTTTATTCGCAAAATATTCCCTAATATCACTATCATCTCCAAAATTTCTATCAGATAAATCTGGTTCTCCTCGATAATAAAAAACCTTTTTTATCCCCCAGGTCAAAGTTTCTCTATCATTTGTTTTAATCTCTAAATTATCTGACATTTCAATTTTAATAGATTATCTCTTTTAAATATAATTGCGATAAAAAATAATATAATAATTAATCTTTTATGCTGTAAATAATTTTTTTAAAAATAAATAGATTGTTAATATTTTCACCAGAACATATAATAAAGAATTAATTTAATTCTCTTCACTTGTCCACCAGTCTAAATCAGGAATCTGAGTTGTGTCCATATTTTTTGCTTTCATATATCCTCTTACAAGAAGATAAAAAATTAAACCAATACTTCTTTGACTTTTATTATTTCCAATAATTATTTTATCAGCGCCTTTTGAAAAATTATTTGTATCACAAATCATCAAAACTTTTTTATGAACTTTTAAAGTATCTTCAAGGGCATTTTTATCAACCCATTGGTCGGTTATTATTGTTAATTCATTTTCAAAAAAATCTGGGAGAGCAGTATTTGTTAAAATACCTGCAGGATATTTTTTTGTAAAAACTCTTATCCCTAAAAGTTTTCCAAACATTTCTGCAGTTTTCCATCCAGGTTGCCTTTTACAAATAAGAATAACATCCTCCGGATTAAAATTTGAAAAAAATTCTATTCCTTCCTTAAGTTTTTCATCAATTATATCTGTATTAAAAATTGCCAAACCATCAGCACGCCTTCTATAAACAAATTGTCGCATATTTGGGGTTACAGCACGGGTTCCTAGATAAATTCCTGATTTAACATATTCCTCTAAAGGCACAAGCATATCTGTTTTCTTCTTAATTTTAACTTGCTCTTTTAATTCTTCTGTTTTTGTAACATCTACTTTTTTAGAAATTTCTTTAGCCTTTTTTAAAAGTTCTTTTCTCTTCTCTTCAAGTGATTTTCCAACAGCAATATCTGTAGATTCTTTTTCTGCTTGTTTTATTAATTTTTTATCTATCTTTTTTAAATTATCTTTATCTTTTACTTTCTTCTCTACTTTATCTTCTATTTTCTCTTCTACCTTTTTTTCTACTTCCTTTTTTATTTTATCTTCTACCATAAAAAATTAGAGAGAAAATTGGTTTTTAAAAGTTGTGATGACAAACTATCAGGTAAATATGCATTCTTAATTCAAAATCAGATAAGAGATAAAATAAAAGTCACTAAAAGAGATATTTATCTTTTTTTATTAATATTATATCTTATTAATTGAATAATTAAATTTTCTTTTGAACACAAATTATTTACTTAGAATTAAACCTAATTTTACCTTAATTATATTTTTTATTATAATCCTCTTACTAAAATCAAACAACCCAAAATTTATATATTAATCTATTTATTTTAACTTTATGACAACTAAATTGCCAAAACCATTTGATAATACAATAATTTATGAAGATTCAAAATTATACTTTTGTTTAGCAAAATATCCTATAGCTAAAGGCCATACAGTTGTTGTATGGAAAAAATCTGTTTCTGATTTAAATTTACTCTCAAAAAAAGACTATGAATATTTGATGGACAAAGTTGATGAAGTTAGAAATGCTTTAATTAAAACCCTGAAAGTGAAAAAAGTTTATTTAATTTATATGGACGAAGCAAATCAAGTTCATTGGCACCTTGTTCCAAGATATAACAAAAAAGGGTTTGATGTTTTCCAGCATAAACCTTCTAAACTAACAGATTTTTCTCTGACTAAAAAAATAAAGGATAATTTAGTTTTAAAGATATAATATTTTTTTCTGTATTTTATAAGGTATCTACTCCAAAAAAAATTTTAGCCTTCAATTAAGAATAAATTATCCAAGTTTTTTCTCAATCTCAATCAATCTCTTTAATTTAGGCTCTCTAAATTTTCCATCAATACCACATTTAAAAAAATCTGCTTGAAACCCAAAAGCTAAATCAGCTAAAATATCTTCTGTTGTTTCTCCACTCCTATGAGAAAAAACTAATTTTATGTTATTTTTCTTGGCTAATTCACAAACTCTTTTAACCTCAATCAATGAACCACATTGATTTGGTTTTACAATAACTGCATTTATGCTTTTTTTATCTATAGCTTTTTTTAGTCTTTTATAATTTGTAACTATTAAATCATCCCCTACAATAAGGCTTTTCGGAAATTTTTTTAATAATTGTGCATGACTTTCAAAATCTTCTTCATCAAAAGGGTCTTCAATATAAAACAAGCCATAATTTTTTATTAAATTAACTAAATAACTAAATTGTTCTTCAGAATTTCTATCTAATCGAGGATTTTTATAAAAATATTTTTTCCTTTTGTAAAAACTTGAAGCAGCAATATCTAAACCAAGAGGGCTCTTTAATTTTTTTAGTATTTCTAAAAGCTCTTTCTCGTTTAAAGAAGATATAAAAGCATTTTCCAAATTTTTTAATCCTTCAAATAATTTATCTTTTTCTTCTAATAAAATTTTTATTTTTTCTTTTAACTCTTTATTTTTCTTAAATGAATCACCCACTTTCTTCAAATTAGGTATAATTAAAAATTCCTGAAAATCTGGTTTTTTATTACCTATAGAAACATGCTTCCCGCCTCCAACACAATTCCCAACAAACCTCGGAAATTTTTTTATTTTTGATTGTTCTGGATTAATTAATTCCCAAATTTCTATTTTCTGTTCCTTTGCAATAGCTTTAAGTATTGCAGATTCAAGTGCAAAAAAAGTATTTGCTCCAACATGCCTATCAATAATATCTTCTACCCTATGCAAATCATCAAATTTTTCTATTATTTCTTCTGAAAAATATTCTGAGAATTTTTTTATTGTTTTAATATCCTCCTCAAGACTTTTTTTGTATGGTTTTGCCTCGCTTTTCCCTCGCGAAGTTCCATTGGGAGAACTCGCAGAAAAACTCCCTATGTTAGTATTTATAGAAATCTTAATTGTTTTATCTCCCTTAGAATCATTCACTAATTGTGCATTAATTTTCTTAATCTTCATTAACTAAATAATTTTAGATTATTTAAAACTTTTTGGGTGTTCCATATTTATATTAAATTTAATAGTTTAAATGCAATAAAAATTTGTGCAATATCTACAAGGCTGTGTATTACCCAACAAGACAAAATATCTTTGTTCTTTTGAAAGATAAGATTCATTATTATTGCATAAAATATTAGTCCAATTGTTACAATTAAGAAAAAAGGTATACTAAACTAACTATAGTAAAACATAACATGTGAAATGAAAACGCTATCCCTGTAAATAAATAAGCCATCCGGGGGCTAATTAACTCTCTTAACTTTTTAAATATAAATTCTCTCCAAAAATATTCTTCAAATTATGTAAAAACCAATAAAAATTAAATTACTTATATTAAGAGATATTAATTCTTGAAGTTGCATAGCAATAGTTTGCAAATTAAGATATTTTTTTAAGAGAAGAAAACTAAATGAATATATCAAGGATAAAGTAACTCCGGTGAGTATTACAAAAATGATATTTTTTTTAAAATTTCTTAAATGAGAAGTTTTCAAAAAGTAATTGTCTGAGGGTTTTTCTTTCTATAAATAAATAAAAAAATACAGGAAAGAGAAATATAATTTTATAGAAAGATGAAAAAATATAATTTGTAACTGATAACTGTCTGCTTAAAAAAATAAAAATAGGAGGCATAATAAACAGGATAAGTAATAAGATTATCTGCTTTTTGTTGTTCATCAAATATAAAAAATATTTTAATTTAAAATTTTATTTATAAATATTTTCATTTAATATAAAGATAAAATAACTAGCCAAGATTATTATTCTTTCTCAGGATTTTCAACTACATTTTCACTCTCTTCATCTTCTGGATTAACAAGTGCCATAATTTCTCCCTGCTCTCCAACTTCTTCCTCTTCTTTTTTTTCTAAAATTAGTTTTTTATCATCACTAACTGTTTCTTCCCTAATTCTTTTTAATTCTTCTTCTCTTTTTTTAGGAAAAGGTTTTTTAACTATAATCGGAAGAATTCCTAAATCTAATTCAATTTCAGCTATTTTTAGAGCATCAAAATTAATTCTTTCCAAATTTTCTTTACTCATTTTTACCAAAATAGGTGCATTCATAGCAATTTGCAAAGCTCTTGCTCCAAGAATTCTTGCTTTTTCATATTTGGTAAATTTATTTACTTGCATTTTAATATAATTCTAAATAATTTACTTTAAAAACTTTTCAATTTTTTTAAACATATCTTTCCAAACTTTTTCATTTAAATCGAGAATTTTACCCATTTCTTCAATGGAAATTACCTGAGGATTCCCTTTTTGAATTGAAGAAATTGAACCATCACAACTTCCAATTGTAACTCTTACCTCACTTACATCTTCTTCTTCTCTTGTAGGATCTAAAACAAACTTTTTACCAATTTTATGTACTGTAAGTGATAAAGGAATATTTTTTGATAAAGGCAAATTTTTATCTGTCCATTCCCCATAAATAACTTTTCCTTCTTTTTCATCATACTTGGGCATTTTTGCATTTTTTAATGCAACTATTGCCCCAATTCCCGCAGCATCCAAAAGATTACCATCATCATTAATTGAATAAATATCTATAAAAACTGTCCAAACTTTCTCTCCTTTTTTAATACATAATTTTTCAAATTCAATAAATTTGCCCTCTCTTATTCCTCTATCAATCACCCTTGCAATTTCTATTGAAGGAAATTTAGGTGGACCTGACTCAAATCTTTGAGAACTTAATGGTAATAATTCTGTAGTTGTCATTAAATTTCCTTTATCGGGGGAATCTGAATAAGGTTCTGAAACATCCATTTTAACACCTACTAAAACTTCTGTTTTTCCAATAGTAACTCTTGCAGAACCTTCTGCTTTTATTGAAACAGGTGTTTCTATTTTTATATCTCTAAATTCCTCTAATTTTCTTCCATCAAATCTTTTTTCTTCTAAAAGATATTTCTTTATCCTTTTTGCAGTTAAATTAGATGTTAAAATTACTTTATCCATTTTTATTTTTTCTTAATCTCCCTTTCAAGTTCTTTAAATGCTTCCTTTTGAACATCATAAATTTTTTTAATTGATTTTTTTGCTATTTCAATTGCTTCTTTTAATTGCTCTTTAGATATCTTGCCATCTAATTGAATATGAGTAATTTCTTGAGAATTGCTGGTGAAGGTAATTGGTATATCTGTTGGACCTTCTCCTTCTTCCCAATCTTCTTCTGTTTTATTTAAATCCACTACAAGTTGTTTATCTAATTTTCCTATTGAAACACTTGAAACAAACTCTTTCATAGGGATACCTGCATGTGCAAGTGCAAGAACAGCTGCATTAATTGCTGCACATCTTGTAGAAGCATTTGCTTGGATTATATTCATATGAACATCAATAACCATTCCAGGAAAATTATCAATTAAAAGAACTGGCTCTAAAGCCCATTCTATTATTTTGCTTATTTCTGTGCTTCTCCTTGATTTTCCAGGCCTTATTCTGTCTGTAACAGAAAAACTTAACATATTATAATCGCATCTTAAAACTCCTTTTTCCAAATTTTGTAGATGCTGTGGATGCATTTTTTTAGGACCATAAACTGCTGCTATAGCAATTGTCTCTCCAAACTGGAATATTGCACTCCCATCTGCATTTGGAACAACTCCAACTTTAGCCTTCATAGGTCTAATTTCATCAATCTTTCTTCCATCTGGTCTTTTAAATTCATTTGTCATTTTTTATTCTCTTTAAACCATTTAATTACTTCATCTGTTAAACCCTCAATAAAAGATTTCTTGCTCACAAATAAAATTGCATTTTTTGCCAGAAGTTCTTCTTCTATTTTAGAACCTTTAATCCAAATTTTTCCATTTTGACCAACAGTAATATTGCATCCTGTTTCATCTTTTATCATTTTTATCATACTCCCTTCTCTTCCAATTACTCTTGGAACTTTATTTGAATTTATATCTATTATTAAACCTTCCTCAATCTTTCCTAAATTTCTTGATTTAATTGTAAGATCAATTCCCCGTTTATTTACTCCAAATATTTTAGCTACAACGGTATCTCCAATATCCATTAATTCATCTAAATTATTTTTATGAATATATCTTGGAACTTCTGATAAAGGCAAAAATGCTGTCTCTGCAGAACCAATCTCAATAACCCATCCATTGAAAGTTACATTCTCAACTGTTCCTATTACACTATTCCCTCTTCTTGGATAATAAACTCCTGATAAAGGAATTACCTTAATAAGCCCATTTGAATTTTCTAATAAACCAAATTTTCTTGCAATTATATTACTTCCCACCTTCTCTGTGTTTTCTCCTGGAAGAAAATCTTCTCCTTCTGCCATAACTTCTCCGGGTATAACAAGTTTTTTCTCTTGTTTTTCTTCAATTTTTTCAGTTTGATTTTGTTCATTCATTTTTTATCTCTTCACTAATGGCAGAACCATGGGTTATTGAATTTAATTTATCATAAAAATCCATTATAATCCCTGAAGGAATTTCTAATATAACTTCCAAACTCCCATCATCTTTCCATTTTTCTTGCAATTTATATTGATTTATGGTATTATAAACCTTTCCTGTAAATAAAGCAGGAATATTTACTTTTATGTTTTTAGTCTCAATTTTTATTGGTATTAAAGGACTTATCTGGGAAATTATCTCTTTAATCTGATTTTCAACAGGAGAATCTTTAATATTAACATGTGCTTCTTCTAAAACATTTTTAATTCTTTCAGGTGAAATAGGATTTCCTGTTTGAGAATCCATAGCATTTCTTGAAAGAAAATCAATTACCTGCTTTAATTTTTTCTCTTTTTCTTCCCCCCTATAATCTTGTGTTAAAAGAACCTCCCCTTCATTAATAATTTTTCCTGCAATTTCAGTTGAATCTACTGTTCCAAAAGCTTCTTGCAAATCATTTGGAGAAGCAATAAAACCTTTTTTTGAATCAGTAAAGATTTTATTACCTTCAGGTTCTATTGAATTAGATTCATTTTTCTTAAATTTAATTGCTTCATCTATCTCTACTATAATCTCGAAATTCTTTCCGGCTTTTTTTATCCTTGCTGTTGTATTCATTTTAAATTATCTTCTAATTTATCTCTTGTATAATTAACAAATTCTCTAACAGGGGCTCCTGCTAAGAAAAAGCATTTTCCTAAAAATTCTTCAAAATCATGAGATTTGTATTTTATGATTTCTCTTGTAGTTGGGAGATTTTTCCCATAAAGAGGGGCTAATGTATCTGTCGTTACTACCGGGTTTACCACAAAAAATAAATAAGCTGAAAAAAGTGCAACTAACTTACTAGAGTTGATTTTTTTTCTTATTTTTCTAGTTGTAGAATCTGAAAGTTCAAAAGGCTTTCCTCTAATACCTAAATCTTCATCATAAATAACTTGATTTAATTCATTCATTTAACAAAACTCCCTATTTCATCCCCTTGTAATTTTTCTATTTTTGATATATCTTTATTAATATAAACTAACTCAAATCTCTTTAGATTAAATTTATCACCTAAAAGTTCCTCATAAATATTCAATGAAATTTTAATCCCTTTTTTAATAGTTAAATCTCTTTTATATTCCTCTCTGAGTTTTTCTTTTATTTTTTCATCATTTTCACCAATAGCATTTGCATAATAAGAAAAATAATTTCCAGTTATATCACTTGTAAAAAGTTCTGGTTTTTTTCTATTGATTCCTGCTATCATCAGAGAAACCCCAAAAGGTCTTGCGCCCCCATATTGAGTAAATTGTTGTTTTAAATTAGATATTTCTTTTATAATTATTTCTGGTTCAATAGGTGAATCATAGGTAATTCTATTTTGCTGAGCTAAAATTTGTGCTTTCTCAATTAAAATTCTTGCATCAGAACCAATTCCTGCTACACTTACAATTACATTGGAATCTATCTCATTAATTTTTGTCACAGAATCCTGCACAAGTAATTTATCATCTATTCTTTTGTCAGCTATTATAAAAACACCATCAGCACAAACCATTGATATGCTTGAACTACCTAATCTCACTGTTTTTTCTGCATACTCTACCTGGAGCAAATGTCCCTCAGGAGAGAACATAGTTGCAGTTCTATCATAGCCCATGGCCTGATGTTGTATATCCATTGGAATTTCCATTTTAATATTTTTTAAGAAAAGCTAATAATCATTTAAACATTTTTCCTTTTCTCTTACTTTGGAAAAAAGAATTTTCTCTTTTTAAGGTTTTTGGTTCTTAATTCCTAAGGATTTTAAAGTTCCAGAAACTTTCTCAACTGTTATTTTTTCAGGAGAAATACACAAAGCAGATTTAACATAATCAATCATTTGCCTATTTATTGCAATTACAGCAGAATTTTTATCTAAACTAATATATTTTAATCCCAGCTTAGAAAAACCTAAAACTCCAATAAATTCAAGAATTGCTCTCTCTATAGATAACTTAATATTTCCAGAATTAAACTTAATTAATAAATATCTTTTATTTTCCTTCATTGAAGGTTTTAAAGGTTTCATAAATATAAAAAGTTTTAAAGATTATAAATTTTACTACAATAAGTTTTTGTTGAACTAATTATAAAAAAGATGTGTTAAAAAATACCTTAACCTAAAACCTTTCTAATGGAAATATCTATTATCTAAAATCCAATCTACATCAAGGGAAACTAATAGAAATTCTCAAAATAATTAAGATATTCATACTAAATCAATAATCTTATTTTTAAATTTTCCAGTATCATTACAATGATAAACCTTATGAATTAACTGATTAAAATTCAATTTTAGTTTAATATTATTTTTGTTTATCAATTTTTTATTCTCCTTTGAAATCTTTAACTGAGGCGGCTTGAACATTGTGGGTTTAAATCCGAAACATTGTTCAAAAATTTCTATTCCTTGTACAAGATATTCTCTTTCCCTATTTGCTTTAAATTCCTCAAATTGATGTGTAACCCCATGCAAACCAATTGTTTTGTTTAAACTTAAGATATAACTGCACCAAGTTTTATTCTCAGAAATTAGTTTATCATTAAACTTAGGTATTACCCATAAAATATCGCTTTTTTCAATATATTCTTTTTCACAAGGAATTTCTGGGGAAACATCATCTATTTCTCTTGGAGAAAAAACTCTTATAACAAAAAGGAAAACCATCAATAAAAATATAACTATAAATAAAATTGAGATTATCTGAATAATCCTCTTTTTTTGCATTACAAAATAAAGTAATAATACTTATAAATCTAGTCTATTTCTTTTGTCTATGAAAATATCAAGTGAAACAATTAATGAAATTGACGAAGCTAAAGAAAAAAATGACCTGAAAGTTCTTGAAGCGATTTTTTTTATATCTGGTAGGTTTTTATCAATTTCAGAATTAATTTCTTTAAGTAATTTAAACCCAATATTAATAGAAGACTTTATAGAAAAATTAAAAGAAAAGTATGATAAAAATGATTCAGTTATAGAAATTATTGAAAAAAATGGCTTATGGAAAATGGATGTAAAGCCAGATTATAATTATTTAATTAATAAAATTGCTACAGGAAATTCTGAATTTAGTAAAGCAGAACAAGAAACTCTTGCAATAATTGCTTATAAACAACCAATTAAACAATCGGTAATTATAAAGATAAGAGGAAATAAATCCTATGAACACATAAAAAAATTTTATGAATTAAGTTTTATAAAAAAGAAAAAATTAGGGCATACTTCTGAATTAAGCTTAAGTGATGATTTTTATGATTATTTTAATGCTCAAAAGTAAAAATTTTTAGATAAAATGGAGAGATTATGGAATTAATTACATGGCTTTATTTATTATATGCATTTATTTCTTTTTATTTTTTCTTTGTATTTTTCTTACTTTATGTCTCAAACAGAGAAGAAATTTTTTCCTATCCTAAAAAAACCAAGGAGTATGAAATAAGTATAATTATTCCTTGTTATAATAAAGAAAAAGAAATTTCAGATAATATTAAATCTGTATTAAATTCTGATTACAAAAATATAAAAAAAATAATAATTGTTGATGATTGTAGTACTGATGATTCAGCTAGGATTATAAAAGAATATTCTAAAAAATACAAGAAAGTAATTTATGTTAAAACACCAAATAATACTGGTTGTGCAGCAGGAGCAAAAAATTATGGGGCGCAATTTGCTGAAACTGAAATAATTGGATTTGTTGATGCTGATTCTTTCTTGCAAAAAGACACTATTGATAAAATGGTTGGTTTTTTTTCTAATCAAAATATAGCCACAGTAACCCCCCAAATCCTAGTGAGAAATAGAAAAAGATTTTTAACCAAACTTCAAGCAGTTGAATACAAAATAATAGCCCTTACAAGAAAATTGTTTGGTTTTATAGATGCAATTTATGTTGCTCCAGGACCATTAGCACTTTATAGAAATAAAATTTTTAAAGAGATTGGGGGGTTTGATGAAAACAATATCACTGAAGATATTGAAATTACCTGGAATATCGTTGCACATGGATACAAAGTTGAGATGTCTTTCCCTTCAAAAGTCTATACTGAAGCACCTGAAAAATTCAAAGAGTGGTTTAATCAAAGAATAAGATGGACTATTGGAGGTATGCAAACTGTTAAAAAATACAAGGGCCATATGGCTAAAATGGGAATTCTTGGGAATTTTATTCTGCCTTTTTTTATATTTTCTTGGATTATAGCTTTATTTGGAATTGCAGTTATAGGATATAGGTTAATAAGAGGCCTTATTCTAAGATATTTATCAACTACATACTCTATTAAAGCTGAAACCGCAATCCTAACCCTAAAGGAGATAAATCTTACACCAAATATCCTTATTTTTTTCGGTGCAATCCTTATTCTTTTTAGTGCTTATCTTGTTTGGATAGCAATGATAAACACAAAAGAAGAAGAATTTAAAAAACAAAATTTATTCACAATCTTATTTTATATGTTTATTTATGTGATGTTATATCCAATAACACTAATAACTTCAACATACAAATTTTTAAGAAAAAAAGAAAGCTGGTAAAAGATGATAGGAGGAAACAAAAATGTTTTTTGGGAAGCATTAATACTAACTGTATTTGTTTTTTTATTAGGAATGCTCTTTGGAGTAGCTTATGAAAATAGCAAAATAAATGAAATTGAACAGTATTATAAATCCTCTGAGCTAGATTTAAATGATATTTTTGTTTTTAATGATCTTATTGAATTTAAAAATATTAGCTGCCAAAATCTTATTGATAGAAATATAGAATTTGCAAATAAAATTTATGAAGAAGCATTATTATTGGAAAAATATGAAGATGCTGGAAAAATTAATGAAAATATGAAAATAGAGCATAAAAAATATGATTTGCTCAGAACTTTTTTATGGATTAATACTATCAAAACAAGAGAAATTTGTAAAGAGGATATTACAACAGTTGTTTATCTTTATGAATATGAAACAGAGAATTTAGTTCAAAAAGCTACTCAAAATGTATGGTCAAAAATTTTACTTGATTTAAAAAAAGAAAAAGGAAATGAAATAATTCTTATTCCAATTGCAGTAAACACAGAAATTATCTCTATAAATGCTCTCACGAAAAAATTTGAGATAAATGATTATCCTGCCCTTGTTATTAATGATAAAACAGTGCTGACAGAATTAAAAAATATTAATAGCATTAAAATTCATCTTTAATAAGATATTTTTTATTATATAAATTCTTAAAAGATATAACTTATTAGATTAATATGGAAGAATGTTTTAAATGCGGAATTAGCAGTGATAAAACTATTTTATTTGATGTTATCTCAAAAAAAGGTATTAAAAAAATATGCAAAAATTGTCTTGAAGAAGAAGATTTACCTGTTATAAAAACAACAACGGATATTCAGTTTAAAGAAGCAAACAAAGATTCAAAGAAAACAGTTTATCAACGGTTGTCTAAAATAACTGGATTTAATCCTTCTGCATATGAAAAGAATAAAAAATTGGAAAAGGAAAACCAAAAAATTCAGAAAATTGCAAGTCAAAAACCTGTTGAAAAAGCACAAATTGATAAAAAATCTTCAGGTTTAATTGAACATTTTAATTGGGTTATAATGAGGAGAAGAAGAATGGAAAAATTAACTAAGAAAGAATTTGCTGAAAAAATAAAAGAAACAGAACAAATCATAAAATTAATTGAATCTGGAACTCTTCCAAAAAATTATATTGAGATATTTCTTAAAATTGAAAGAGAATTAAACATAATATTAATAACAAATGAGAAGAGGGAAAACTTATTTAAACAACCAGATTATCTTGATTTTGAAAAAAAAGGATTTGAAAATTTGAAAATCTCAGATCTTCAAGAAATGAAAAAAGAAAGAGAAAAATCAAAATCTTTATAAATTAACTTAAATCCTTTAAATTATGGAAATTAACATTCTTAAAAATTCAAAAGATGAAATTCAATTAGAATTTGACTATGTAACACTATCAGAAATTTTGAGAGTTTATCTTAATAAAGATCCTTCTGTAATTTTTGCTGCATGGAAAAGAGAACACGCCACAAAAAAACCTATCTTAAAAGTTAAAACAAAAAATAAAATTGCAAAAAAGGCAGTTAATGAAGCTGTTTCTGCAATTGAAAAAGATTTGAATAAACTTTTAAAAGATTTTGATAAGCTTAAATAGAAAAAGTCTATTAATCCTTTTCTGCTGAATAATTTATGAATAAAATTATTTCAAAAAAACAATTAGAACAAATCTCCAAACTTCTTAAAAAACAAAATAAAAAATTAGTAACAACCAATGGAAGCTTTGACCTAATTCACCCAGGACATTTAATAATTCTTGAAGAAGCAAAAAATCAAGGGGACATTCTAATTGTAGGACTTAATTCAGATAAATCTGTTAAATCTTATAAAGGGGAAAAAAGACCAATTATTTCTGAAGAAAATCGTGCTAAAATGCTTGCTTCTTTAAAATGTGTAGATTATGTAATTGTTTTAGATAAGCCAGAAATTTCAATTCCTTTAATTGAATTAGTTAAACCAACAGTTCATGTTAATGGTTCTGAATATGGAAAAAATTGTATTGAATCAGAAAAAGTTAAAGAAATCAACGCAAGATTACATTTAGTAAATAAAATCAATAATCTTTCTACAACAAATATTATAAAAAAAATTAAAGAATTTTAATATAATAATGCTTATTAATCTCCATATATTAAAATTATATGACAGATGATAAAATTTCAACAGGAAGTTATGATTTAAATAAATGGCTTTATGGAGGTTATGAAAAAGGAGTAATTACTATGATTGCTGGACCTCCTGGTTCTGGTAAAACAAATTTTGTTGTTTTAAGTTGTTGTAGTCAAGCAAAAAAAGGCAATAAAGTAATATTCATTGATACAGAAGGAGGATTTTCAAGTGAAAGATTCAAACAAATTATTGGAGATGATTATAAAGATTTTTTAAAAAATATACTTCTTTTAGAACCAACAAGTTTTGAAGAACAAGAAAAATATATTTCTCAATTATCCAACAAAATTAAAGAAGAACATGTAAATTTAATTGTTATTGATGGAATGGCAATGCTTTATAGATTAAAATTAGGAAATGCTTTGCAAACTAAAGACTCTGAAAATATTAAGGAAATTAACAGAAAAATAGCAAATCAAATGCGTAATTTATCTGAGATTTCTAGAAAACAAAAAATAGCAATTATTATTACAAATCAAGTTTATCAAAGTTTTCTATCAGAAGATGAATGGAAACAGGGAATTCAAAGAGAGGTTAATATTGTGGGGGGAGATTTATTTAAATATTGGAGTAAATGTATCATTGAATTAAAAAACGAGGAAGGGAAAAGAAAGGCTATTTTACTTAAACACAGAAGTATTGCAGATAAAATACTAAATTTTGAGATTAAAAATAAAGGAATTTTTAAAAGAAGATGGATTTAAACATTTAATTTTTTAGGATTTTTCATATTTCTATTACCATATTTATTAAAATAAAGAATATTATCAAGTTCTATTTTTTTTCTCTTTTTTCTTGAAGAATATTCAAATCCAATTGGAAGCATTGCTTCAACAAAACATTCTTCTGGAATATCCAAAATCCCTCTTACTTGATTATCTACAAAATGCCCTATCCAGCAAGTTGATAAGTTTTTTTCCTCAATTTTCAGGAGTAGATTTTGTATTGCTGCACCTGCCTGTTGTCTGCAATATCTCTCTGCCCTATCTTCATATGCATTTTTTGTTAGATTAGATTCTGAATATACTACGATAATATAATTAACCCTAGATAAAAAATCTTGTTGAGCTGCTTGTGCTAATTTTTTTATTTTTTCTTTATCATCAACCATTATAAATTTTAATGTGAAAATATTTCCTGCCATTGGGGTAAATCTTGCAACATCAATAATTTCAATAATATCTCTCCAATTTGGTTGTTTATCATTAAATTTCTTGCAACTGTATCTGGAAGTTATTGCCTTATCTAAATCCATACTTAAAACAAGAAAAAACCATTAATAAATATTGCGTGTTCAAAAAAATTCAGGATAAAAATCATAGATTAAATTAATCACTATATTTAGGGAAATCATTTATAATAGAGACAAAAAAGATTTAGCTACCTTAAAAAAATTACTAGATGAAAATTTATAAGATTAAATAAAATTATTAAAACGTCCCGAGCTGGACTCGAACATGAAAGACACCTATGGTTTCTTGCAAACTTCCTTTAGAATTTAAACTGATTTGGCAAGTCCAGAATTGAAGTATGCTCTCACTTTATATTTGATTAACAAGCATACTTTATACGTCCCGAGCTGGACTCGAAC
>CAZRJS010000025.1:0-15597 GCA_964600565.1 Candidatus Woesearchaeota archaeon
TTAAGAACGTCGCGAGACAGTTTGTATGATATCTACTAGGTGTGTTGTTGTCTGACTGGAACAGGCTTTCAGTACGAGAGGAACGAAGTTTGGGTGCCTCTGGTGAGCAGTTGTTATAAGCAGGCTGCATAGCTACGCACTAATGGATAAGAGCTGAACGCATCTAAGCTCGAAGCCATCCGGAAAACGAGACAACTAAGGCCGTTGAAAAAGACAACGTTGATAGAGTTCTTGTGTAAGTTTGAAGTCTGAAAAGACGACAAATTCAGCATAGAGCTACTAAAAGCTTTATTTAATGTTTCCAAAATTGTGGAAGTTTGTTGCTTATTGAGTGATTTTACATTTAGATTTTTAGTGTAAAATTTATTTATAGAAGCAGGTAGTAAAAAAGATTAGATTATATTATTGTTATGCCTTTTTAGAGCATAGAATAAAAATTTCTTAGAGAACATATGCAAGATTTATTTTATTATAAATATATAGTCCTGCTAATTTCAATCCATAAATATCCATTATTGTATAATGTAATAGAATCATATTCTCCAATAATCATTGGCCCGGATAATTTTAAATTTTCTCCACTTTTAATAGTTGAAGAAAAAACATCTGATTTTCCAATTAAAGTTACAATTTGACCTCTATGACTATCATCTAAATTAGTAATTTCTGTTGATTTTGTGTTAGAAGGTAATTGTAATGCCCTTAAATTATCAGCTACTGAAGGAGTTGCGTCATTAATATCTGCTGTGATTAATCTTGGATCAATTCCATCCAACTCAACAATATTATAATCTGGAGTGGTGGTTTTATGTGGCCATTTCCCTAGATCAGTCCACCATTTAGCATTAGTTGTTTGAATATTATCCATAATAATATGTCCTGGGGTTTCTTTTTTCCCACCTGTTGCAATAACATATAATTCTCCTGAGGTTACAGCTATATTTTCATGTATGTTTTCTATAATTAGATTATTATAATTACTTGAATGGCAACCTGTCCAAATAATATAAACCTTATTTCCTTCTTTGACATCTACTCCTGGTTTTCCACCAGACCATAGACTAAGGCCAGATAACTTCATTGCATCAACTTGGGGTAGTATAATTAGAGATTTGCTAGAGGGGTCAGATATATGAATAGATTCTACAAAATTATTTTCAATAATTAATCCTTTAGAAGATACAATATTCATAATGGGTTTGTTTACATAATGGAATTCATTGTTTTTTATAATCATCTCATTTTGTGCTCCAGCAATAATAACTGGCTCTTCCATTATAAATTCCCGATTACCAAAATAACAATTATCTATGATGTTCCTGGGCATGCCTACAGCAACAGGAGATTTTAGATAAATTTGTGCACCTGTATAACTACTAAACCAGCAATTTTGTATTCTAATACTCCAAGGAGGTATTTTCCCTTGTTTCCCAGAGATTCCTATGCCTCTCCATGTTTTAGTAAAATGGCATTCTTCAATAATTCCTATATATGCCATTGAATCAGTTTCAAAACCTATTGCATAAGAATCTGAATTAGAACTATTTTGTTGGTTTGCATATCCTAATATTAATTCTCTAATTTTCCAACTATGGGAATGTCCTTCAAAACTTATTATTGGTTTGTTGTCAGTGTGTTGTATAATAGAAGCCCCTTTATTCCCATTTATTTCCCAATCGACAAAAGTTCCTTTAATTTTAAGAGAATCAGTAATTTTATAATCCTTAGTTGTTACAGGTATATTTAATTTTCCTCCATGCCTTGTTCCTCTATGGTGGGGTATTCCATCAATAGCTGCCTGCAATGCTTTAGTATCATCATTAACCCCGTCCCCTTTAGCTCCCCACCATTGTGGATAAACTTCTGTAACAATATATAAATTAATTTTGCTTTCAGTATTAAATATTTGATACAACCCTGCTTCTAAAGGTCCCTTAATATTCATTGTTTTTCCAGGTAAAACATTGAAAACGCAACCACGAGGAATCTCTAAATTAATATTGTTTGGGATAGTTAAATCCTTATTGATTGTCCAGATACCTGGAGCAAAATAAAATGTTTTTTCTTCATCACTTGTATTTGTTATAGCTAATAAAATAGTCTCACTATTGAAATTTATTCCATTTCCATAATCTTGAAGAAGATCTATCTTCCCTAAATTATTTATTTGATTAGAAGGTTTATCCTTTGAAATATGGGGTGTAGTTGATTTATCTTTACAGATTGATCCATCCCATGTTAAGTCTGTAGGACATTCACAAACATCCATAAATCTTGATTGCCCATATTTAAGTCCAACATTTACTGCACAATAGCCTGTTTTACATTGTTTAGATACAGCAAGAAAACCTTTTTTTGAAAAACGATCATCAGACCATTTATCAGAATCACAATCTCCTTCACCTGCAGGACATGGATTTGATGATGAACAATGGCTTTGTCTCCAAAGAACATTTCCAGTTATGTTTTTAAATCCTAAGAAAAAAATTACAGATATAATAAAAACAATTATCGTAATAATTAAAATAAATCTCTTTTTTTGCATTTTTCAACTCTTTTTATAAATATAATTGGTTTATTAGTTTTAAAAATATAATTATATTTGCCTTTCTATATTTTTAATTTCTTATTCTGAATTTTCTTTACTAAAAAATCCTTTAAAAAAATTAACTACTTTTTTAGCAGTATTTCCAATTGTATCTATTACTTCTACAGCAATCCCTGGTCCTGTTCCAGGATTATCCTCCCTTTCTCCAGAAGCATCAGCACATTTTATATCAACAATACAATCCCATCCCTGGCCCGAATCTTCCATTATAGGCTCCCCATAACAATGCTCACATTTACTTGAGCATTTTTTTCTTTTTCAGTTATTTCTTCATCACTTAAGCAGGGACCTTTATATAAATAAACACATTCTTCTGAGCATTTTTGACATATTTCATTACCTGTTTCACCTTTTTCACTACTTCCACATTCAAGTGAGGGGTCTATTTTTGAAACACATTCAAAAATACATTTTTGTGCTTTGCTCATCTCATTTTCATCAGGAGCATCTCCTTTCATTCCACATTCTTCTTCACATTTTTCTTTATTTTGTTTTTCACATCCTTCTGCAACACATTTTTGCATACATTTTTCACTTTTATCTTGGGTTTTTGGTTGAGGAACAGCATTACATTCTTGCATACAAATTTTTTCAGATTTTTTTTCAATTAAAACACAATTTTTCATACATTTTTGCTCTTCTTCACTTGGACCTATTGATTCCTCTTTAATTTCATTAATAACTTTTCCCACCAAATAAAAAGAACTTTTTATTAAAAGAATAGTTAATATAAAGAATAATGAAATAATTATTATAATCTTTTTTTTATCCATTTTTATTAATAATCAAAGTTTTTAATAACTTTTCCTAATATTTCTGTTTTAGTTTTTTCTTCATCAGAATCAGCACTAATTAAAAAAATAAAATTTGCAGATAATACTCTAAAAAATATTAAAGATAATATTCCCCTTTTTTTCATAATTTAATAAAAAAAACTGTTTTTAATTTTTGTGTTTTTTACTAAAGGCTTATTTTTTTAAATGTTAGTATTCTTTAAAACAGCAATTTTTAAAAATAACCTTTTGGTTCATTTAATTTATGGGTGATGGATATTATGGTTTTTTTTATATAGGAAATTCTAATGGAGATAAAAGTAAGAGGGATATAAATGGATTAGCCTATGAAATAGTTGGGCCTGTTGAGAGAATTGCAATGTCTTTTGACTTAGGCTCTCTTTATTGGCCATATAAGGAAGGAATTTTGTCTATCCCTTTATTAGGTAGAAATGGTAAAGAATTAGAAGAAATAATTGAAAAAAAAGATAGTGAGAAAATAAAAGATTTAGCTAAAAAGATTTATAGGGGACATCTTCCTGTTTAAAAAATTCATCATAAAATTTTAAACATTATTAAAAAACTTAAGATTATTAGTCCAATTATTGTAATCTCTTTTTTATAGGGTATTTTTGAAAATTGTTTTGCAAAATAAAAAACAACTGAAAGTTGAATTATTGTCCCTACAAAAATTCCTGAAATTGAATAAATAGAATAATCCATACTTCTTAAAAATAAACTTGAATAAACTACTATATCATCTATTATTGTTGCAAGAGCAAGTAAAAATCCTGTCAAAATTAATTTAAAAAATCTCTTTTTTGAAAATTTTATTTTTTTTATTTTTTTTTCAATTTTTTCTTTTGGTTTTTTTTCAATTTTTTCAAAATAAATTAAGAAAGCTAATAGTAATATTAAGATGGATGAAATATAATTTGAATAAGGAAAAAATTGAATTACCCTGGCAAATAAAAAAGAAAAAATAATTACTAATGTTATTGCGATAAATATTCCTAATATGAGGGAAATTCTTCCTTTTTTTGTTTTTGCAAGACTTGAAATAACTGGGATGTGAATCATTGCATCGTCAAATCCTGCTAAGAGTTTTACAAATATACCTAAAAAAAAATATTTTAACATAAATAAAGAAAACATTAGGTTTTTTAAATAATCTATTTTTTATTGGATATGATTAAAATAGAATTATTCAAACTTAATTTTTTAAAAGCATTGATAACTTTCATCACATTTTCTATAGTTATTTTAGGGGTTGTGTCTTATTTTATTTATAATGAAACTTTAATGGGCCCGATTTTTATTTCTTTAGGTTTGTTTAATTTTATTTTATTATGGTTATTTAAAATAAAACTTGTTTCTGTTTATGCAGATATTATTTTTGGTATAATTGATAATGGAATTCTTGTTTTTGCCGCAATTATAGGGGGAAGTATAGCTGGAGTTCCAGGAGCAATTGTGGGTGGTGCAGCAGGAAATGTAATTACAGATGGTATTGGAGGTTTATTTGAAGGGCATATTGCAGAGAATCAGCGAAGATATAAGATAGATAATCTAAGAACTGCTTTATCTACTTCATTAGGAAAGATGGCAGGATGTTTAATTGGAGCAGGTGTAGCATTATTTTTAGTTGAGATTATTAAGATTTATGAGATTTTTTTATAAATAATTTTCCTATTTCAAAGAATATTAATCCTGAAATTGAAAAAGGGATGATTATTAACCAATCTCCAAAAGATAAGGGGATAACATCAAAAATTTTTGCTAGAGGGGTATATAATAAAATAAGATGCGCAAACAAGGAAAATAATACCGCATAATTTAACCATTTATTTGAGAAAAATTTTTTTCCTAAAACAATTTTGTCTGATCTGCATGTATAAACAAAAAATATTTCAAACAGTACAACTGTTGTTAAAATGATTGTTCTTGTATGAGAAGGCTCAAAATTTCCAGTAATTCCTATTATGTAAGTAGAGATTTGCACTGCAAGAGCAAATAATCCTGCAATAATCACAAATTTCCAGATACCATTAAAGAGACTTTTTTCTTTGCGTGGTTTTGATGCCAAAACTTTTTCATCTTTTTCCAAGGCAAGAGTTAGTGCAGGAAATGAATCTGTAACAAGATTTATCCAGAGAATTTGCAAAGGCAATAAAGGTAAGAACCATTTTTCTGGCCCAAATAAAAAAGCCATAATCATTGAAAAAGTTATCAAGAAAATACCACTGAAATTAACAGAAAGCATATATTTAGTAAATTTTTTAATATTATCATATGTTTTTCTTCCTTGTTTAATTCCTTGTACAATTGAGGCAAAATTATCATCTATTAAAACAATATCAGAAACATCTCTTGCAATATCTGTTCCTCTTTGACCCATTGCTATTCCAATATCTGCAGATTTTAATGCAAGCACATCATTAATACCATCTCCTGTTATGGCGACAACTTCTCCTTTTTGTTGAAGTATCTTAGTTATTCTGAGTTTTTGTTGAGGAGTTGTTCTTGCAAAAATAGCTATATCCTCTATATTTTGTATTAAATTTTCATCACTCATCTTTTCTAATTCATTTCCTGTAATTGTTTTTCCAGTTATTCCAACTTGTTTTGCAATTGCAGTGGCAGTAACTGCAGAATCTCCGGTTATTATTTTTATTTTTATCCCTGCTTTTTTGCAGTGTTCAACAGCATCTTTTACTTCTTTTCTAGGGGGGTCAATCATTCCAATAAATCCCAAGAAAATAAGAGATTGTTCTTGTGGAGAAGATTTTTTGTTAAATATTTTATAAGCAAAAGCAATAACACGCAAAGCTTCTTTTTCCATTTCTCTTGATTTTTCAATAAGTTCTTTTTTTCTTTTTTCATCTAATTTTTGAATATTATTTCCTATAAGTTCAAAACCGCTTTTTTCAATAATTTTTTCAGTAGCTCCTTTAGAATACAGAGTTAAATTAGCTCCAGAGTCTCTTGCTATAGACATCATTTTTCTTTCAGAATCAAATTCAAATCTTTTAAGACTTGGTTCTTTTTCAATTAATAATTTCTTATTTAAATTTAAATCCAAAGCATTTTCTAAAAGAGTATTTTCAGTAGGATCCCCAAGAAAGTTAAATTGTCCTTCGATTATCTCAAATCTTGAATTATTGCATAAAACACTTGTTTTAAGAAGTCTTTGTAATTCTTTATTTTTTTTAATATCAATTTTTTTGTTTTTTAGTAATATTAACTTTTCTTTTTTTGTGTAAAAAGTATTATTTGTAAAAATTTTTTGTACAGACATTTTTTCTTGAGTAATAGTTCCTGTTTTGTCCGAACAAATTACAGTTACACTTCCAAGAGTTTCTACAGCAGGAAATTTTCTTATTATAACATTATTTTTTGAAAGTAAAACAGAGGATATTGCAAAAGAAATTGCTAAAACTGCTGGAAGTCCTTCAGGAATTGCACTTATTGCAAGAGCAACTGCAGTTAAAAAAATTTCAAAAAAATCAAGGTTTTGAATTATTCCAAGAATTAAAATAAAAATAACCATGCCTAAAATTATAAATCCTAATTGCTTGGAAAATCTATCTAGTCTTTTTTGCATAGGAGTTTTTTGAACTTCCATCTCCTGTAATGTTTCTGCTATATTACCAAAAATAGTATTTTTTCCTGTATTAACAACCAAAGCTTTGCAGCTTCCTTTTACAACCTGAGTTCCCATAAAAATCATATTGTTTTGTTTTGCTAAAGAAGCATCTTTCTCAATTTTATTAGAAAATTTATCAATTGGAAGACTCTCTCCTGTTAGAGAAGCTTCATTTGTTTGCAGGTTTTCCTCTTCAATAATCCTGCAATCAGCATTTATTTTATCTCCTTGTTCTAAAAGAATAATATCTCCTGGAACAATTTCAGCAGACTTTATTATTCTTAAAATACCCCCTCTCATAACTTTTGTTTTAGAAACAATCATTTTTTTTAAAGTAATTATTGCTTTCTCAGCTTTATATTGCTGAAAAAAACCAACTCCACTATTAAAAAGAACAATTGCAAATATTACTATTGCATCAACAATTTTATTAATAAGAAGAAGGATTATAGAAGAGATTATAAGAATATATATCAAAAATGAATTAAACTGTTCAAATAGAATTTTAAATGAGTTTATCCTGTTTGTTTTTTTTATTATATTCTTACCATATTCTTCTAATCTTATTTTTGCTTTTTTATCACTAAGACCTTTTTTAGAAGTTTTAAATTCTTTAAGTAAATCCTCTTTTGATTTTTTATAATAATGCTGATGCATAAAAAATGAAAACAATAAAATTTATAAAACCTATCCTTTATTTACTTATATAAGCCAGGTAGCCAATTTCGGAACTCTTGTATTAAATTACAAAAGAATACAAATGATTTTTGAGTTCTGAGGAAGGTCCGTCCACTCTTAACACAGATTTTGTGTTAAGCCATTTCGGAGTCATCCTTGAAATAAGGGCTGTTGTGAAACAGAGCTCCAGAAAAGAAATGACACAGTTTACTTTGAGCTATGAATCTTGTGAAGAGCAAGGAAAAGTAAGAATTGATGAAACAGCTGTCTTGACTAGTGCAAGGTGAGTCTCTTAATATAGAGCAGAACCGCGAAGTTGAATATTGGCATGTTTGGTTCATTAAACCTAATTAAGGGGATATGACAAACAACAGAAGGCGGCCTATTCCTGGCTTATATTATTTTTATACAGAAAACAAGGATGAACTGCTGTTTTTAGACAGCAGACAATTACGCAGTAATTGTCCCTTATTTTCTGACTCATAAACAGAGAAAATTTTGTTTGAAAATTTTCCTCGAACTCTAAACAAAATACCACGAGTTTCTGATAAAGAATAGAATAAACATTTAAAAAACTCTTTTTCATTTAAAATCTATGGGGCCCTAGCTCAGGGGGAGAGCACATGACTGAAGGCAATTTTTGTTAGATATCATGGAGTCCCGGGTTCGAATCCCGGGGGTCCCATTTTAATTAAATCAAAAATGTAAAGTTTAAAAACTAAAAAGATTTAATAATAAAAATGAAAAAAAGGGGTAAAAAGATTTCAGAAGAAGATAAAAGCCAATTTAAAAAAAATATTGGTGAAGGATTCGGAATAAGTGGTTTTACTCTAGGGGTGTTATCTATTATTTTAGCAGGATGGATAGGATTATTAAATTCAATTGTTGGTTTTATATTTTGTTATCATCAGCAAAGAAAAAATCCTATTTTTTTAGGAAAAGTAGGGATAATTCTTAATATAATCGGGTTTATAGTTAGTTTAATATTTATTATGGTTCTTGTTAAAATTTTATTAGCTATGCAATAAATTAAAAAATGGTAAAAAATAAAAAAGCAGCAATGGAAATGTCTGTGGGGACAATGGTCACAATAGTTCTTTTAATGAGTGTTTTGATTTTAGGAATTGTTTTAATTAAGAGTATATTTAGCAGTGCAAAAGGAGCAATAGATTTAACAGATGAACAACTAAAAGAAGAACTTGATAAAATATTTTCAGAAGAACAAAAACTTGCTATTTATCCAAGAACAAGATATGTTGGGATAAAACAAGGCGATTTAGAGGGTGTTGGATTTGGAATTAAAAATCTTATTGAAGGCTCTGCTGCAACAAAAAAGTTTCATTATAAAGTGGAGGTTTCTGATCCTAATTTACAGAAAAAATGCGGAGTTCGAGTTCTTGAAGTAGAAAGTTGGATAACTACTGGAAAAGAAGAGGGTAATATTCCTATCCCTCCAGGAGATTTTTCAAGCCAAAAAGTTTTATTTAATATACCCCTTGGAAGTCCTTTATGCACCATAAGATTTAGAGTTAATGTAGATGTTGATGGAACTGCTTATGCTACTAATTTTTTTGATGTTAATATAAAAGCAAAGTAATCTTTTTGGGAATTCTGATAATTAATTAGGATAATATTAGGGTTATATTAAGGTTGAATACAGGTTTTGGTGAATTTTTTCATTTTAATAATTTTTTCTGAAAATCTGTTTTTTGTATTTTTCCCCTATATCTAAAAAGAAACTTTATCTTATTGCACCTTGGAATTTTTATTAAGAACTAATTTTTATTTAATTATTCTTATTCTATGAAGTAAATAATTTTTTCTGAAATAAGAGAGCTTTAGAATAGAGATTTTTATTTTAATAACTCTTTTTTATAATTATTTCAAAAAGCTAAAAATAACTTAAATTTTTAAATGATCATTCTTTTTATAATTAATGCCTTTAAAATTATATAATACTCTGACAAGAAAAAAAGAAATTTTTAAGTCTTTAAAAAAAGGAAAAGTAGGAATGTATGTTTGCGGACCTACTGTTTATGATTATGTTCATATAGGGAATTTGAGAGCTTATGTTTTTGCAGATATTTTGAGGAGAGTTTTAAAATTGAATAATTATGATATGAAACATGTTATGAATATAACAGATATAGATGACAAAACAATAAGGGACAGCCAAAAAAAAGATTTGTCTTTACATGATTTTACTAAAAAATATGAAGAAGCTTTTTTAGAAGACATGAATAAAATGAATATTGAACGCCCAGAAATTATGCCTCATGCTACAGACCATATTAAAGAGATGGTTCTTTTAGTAAGTAAATTGCTGGAGGAAAACTATGCGTACAAAGCAGATGATGGAATTTATTTTTCTATTAAAAAATTTAAGGATTATGGTAAACTTTCAAGGATAAAAAAGCAAGAATTAATTTCAGGAGCAAGTAAAAGAATATTAAAAGATGAATATGACAAAGAAGATGTTAATGATTTTGTCTTGTGGAAATTTTATACTAAGGAAGATGGAGAGGTTTATTGGAACACTAAACTTGGAAAAGGGAGACCGGGTTGGCATATTGAATGTAGTGCTATGAGTTCTAAATATTTAGGAGAACACTTTGATATTCATGTGGGTGGGATTGATTTAATCTTTCCTCATCATGAAAATGAGATTGCACAAAGTGAAGCAGCTTTTGGAGTTAAACCTTGGGTAAGGTATTGGCTTCATAATGAATGGGTTTTAGTGAATGGAAAAAAAATGTCAAAATCCTTGGGAAATTTTTATAAACTTAGAGATTTAGTTGATAAAGGATATTCTCCTATGCATCTTCGTTATTTCTATCTTTCAGGACATTATAAAAAACCCCTGAATTTTACCTGGAAAAATTTAGAAACAGCAAAAAAAAGTTATGAAAGATTAAAAAATATTGTTTTTAAGATTAAAAAAAGCAAACAAAAGAAAAATAAAAAAAATATTGAATCAGCAAATAAACAATTTTTAATTTTTTTAAATGATGATTTAAACACCTCTCGGGCATTAGCCTATATGTGGGAAATTTTAAGAGATAACAAACTTAATGATGCAGAAAAGTTTGAATTAATTTCTTATTTTGATAAAGTGTTTGGATTAGATTTAGCTAAAGAAGAAAAAACTAAAATTCCTGAAGAAATTGGAAAACTTATTGATAAGAGAGAAAAAGCAAGAAAAGAAAAAGATTTTAAACATGCTGATGAAATAAGGGAAGAAATAAGGGAAAAAGGATTTATTGTTGAAGATTCTGATAAAAGTAACAGAGTGAGGAAAATTTAATGACTTTCCATATAGTAGTTTGGGGAGATAGTATTGCAGGAGGAGTCAAGGATTGCGAAGTAGGAGGATGGGTGAATCGACTCCAGATGCATTTTATGAATGCCCCTGTTTATAAATCTGTGCAAAATTGTGGAATAAGCGGAACAACAACTTCTTCTCTTTTGGAAAGATTTAAGATTGAAGCAGAAGCACGGAAGCCAAATATAATCCTTTTTGAAGTGGGCAAAAATGATTCAACAAAAGAATACTCAGTATCCCAAAAAGATTTCGAAGATAATTTAAATAAACTAATCAAAGAAGCCAAAGTTTTCAGCAGTAAGCTTATTTTTCTCGGAATTCCTGGAGTAGATGAAAGCAAAACAACACCTTTTCCAAAAGGGGTTAGACCTTATTATTATAACAATCAAATTAAAGAATATGCCCAAATCATTCAAAAATTCTGTAAACAAAATAATCTAACTTTTATCTCCCTGCAAGGACTTCTAGATACAAAAAAAGATTTGTATGACGGACTTCATCCAAATGCACAAGGACATAAAAAAATATTTAAAAAAGTTTTACCTGTTGTGGAAAAGATAATTGAAGAGATTGGAAAAACATAAAGAAAACTGATAAGCAATCCTAAATATATTCAAAATGGTGAAGCAAAAGATTAGAATTTGAGCGACAGGAAAAAAGTTTTTTATGTTTGTATTTACTATGCAAATTTATTGGCTTTAAGTGCTTTAAAGATATTCCTTAAACCAGTCAATAGATTGTGAAGATATTTTATTTACATAATCTTCAAAATTATGTCTTGCTCCATTAATTATCACTATCTTTGAACCTTTTGGAAGATATTTTATAGCCTCTTTTGAATCTTGTGCAGAAACCACGTAATCTTTATCTCCATGCATAATCAGAACAGGTGTTTTTATCTTTGATAATAATTCTTTTTGATTAATATTGCTAACCCTTGTAAAATACCCCTCTCCTATCTTGAATTTTTTATCTGGTTTTTCAAAATTAACAAATCCTTGCTCCTTGAGCTCTTTCCTTGCCTTTTCATTAAATAAAGGAGAAAAATATGGTTTGGTATTGGGCGCCCACAATACTATTGTTTTTATTTTTCTAGAATAGACTAAAATTGAACATAAACCCCCAAAACTTGAACCTAATAATCCGATGTTTTTGTATCCCTTACTCCTCACAAATTCTATTGCTGAACTATAATCATCAAGTTGATCTTTTAATGTGATAATTCTATCCTCGCTTTCTCCATGCCCTCCAAAGTCAAATCTGAAAACAGCAAAACCTTCCTTAGTAATTTTTTCTGCTAACTTTACTATTCCTGGTTTATCTTTACAAGAGGTAAATCCATGAGTTATAATTATAATAGAATCTGTTTTCTTCTTTGGAATGTGTAATACTCCTACAAGATTTAATCCCTTCGAATTTTTAAAATTTATTTTCTTCATAATCTGTTGAAGAAAAGCAACTATAAAATATTATTCATCGCACCCTTCTTATTATAGTTAGAATATTAAAAAAATAAACTTTTATCTAATTTGATAGATTAAAAAGATAATTTAATCTGAGTTAATCTGTTTTACTAATTTTTTATTTAATTTAATAAAATCTTCGATAGAGATATTTTTGTGTTTCCAAACTTCGATTTTAATCCCATCGTTGTAATTTCTAGGGATAATATGGAAATGGGTATGAAATATATACTGTTCTGCATCAGCACCATTATTAAGGATAACATTATATCCTCCATGATTTTTGCTAAGGGAAGTTCCGATTTTTTTTATTGAATTAATAATCTCACTTAATGTATGTGAAGGTATTTCAGATAAATCAGCATATCTTTTTTTTGGGATAACTAAGATATGCCCATCCTCTTTTTGGGGGATATCCATAGACATAAAAGAAATTGTATTTTTTGTTTCATATAATGTGGTAAATGGATAGCCATTTCTATGGGATTTTAAGCCATTAACAAAATCGCTAAATAAAAAAAATCGTTCAGAAGCATTATTGAATAATATCGGAATTTTTCTAAAAATATCCTTTGTTATTTTATCAATTTTTTTCTCAATAACACTCCTATTTACCCTAGCCCCATTTACACTATATATGATATCTTCAATTGAAGTTTTTTTATTAAGAGCCAAATCATTAAATAAGAATACATTTTTGTGATTTAGATTAGATTTAATAAAATCAAAATGGTTTTTAGCCATAGCAATAATAATATCATATTGATTCAGCATTTTTTTGGTTAATTTTTTCTGTTTATGTTTAATTATCGTTATACCTTTCTTTTTAAAAACACTCAAAATTTTTGAATCAATTTTTTGTTTTTCTGCGGTTATTCCTGCAGAACTTACTTTCCAATTAGTAATTTTTTTATCAGATAAATATTTCTTAAATGCATATTCTGCAATCATGCTTCTAAATGTATTGCCTGTACAAACAAATAAAATGCTCTTTTTTTCCATCTAGAATAAAATAATAAAATTTATTTATATAATTATCTGAATATGTTTTTATTAAATTTTCCAAAAATAATTGAATATATCATCATCATATTTGGATTTAATAAAAAACTCAACAAGATATATTTCCCTCTAAATTTAAGAAATATTAGGATAAGATTATTTTTATGTTATTGCAATTCTTGGATTAATATTAATCTCTAATCTTTTTAAGTGCAGTTATCTATGGATAAAAGAATTTTTTATAAGAAAAAGAATAAATATAAAAAGTAATTGAGGTTTAAAAAAGATAAAAGATGGTTAAGAAAAAAGAAATTTTTTTTATTAAGTATAAAGAAGAGATTTTTAATATTTTATTTGTGATTTCAAATATTTTAATTGTTGCTTTTTTTTACAAGAATCTTTTTTTAATAAGTGTTTTACTATTCTTAATTGGGATTATTGGGTTATATCATTGGAAATCTAAAAAAACATTGATTCTTTTTATTTTAGGAGGGTTTACTGGAGCAATTGCAGAGATGTTTTGTGTTCATTTTGGGGTTTGGAAGTATCCTGTAACAGATTTAGGCAATATTCCTATTTGGCTTTTTATTGCGTGGGGAAATGCAACAGCATTAATATACCAAGGATCTAAATATATTAAAGGGATAAGATTAAAATGAAAGATTTTGAATTTATAGATTTGAAGTATAAACCAACAAATAAAGATTTAGTTTGTTTGTTTAAAATAACTCCAAATAAGGTTTCTATAAAAGAAGCAGCAAATAAAGTTGCTTTAGAGAGTAGCATTGGTACCTGGGACAAAGTCAAAGGGCTGGATAAGAAAATGATTAAAGAACTTGGAGCAAAAGTATTCTCTATAAAAAAAAATCAGGTTAAAATTGCATATCCTCTTAAAATCTTTGAATTAGGGAATATGCCTTCTATCTTGTCAGGAGTTGCAGGAAATATTTTTGGAATGAAGGCAATTAAAAAAATAAGATTAGAAGATATAAAATTTCCAAAAAAGATAGTAAAAAGTTTTCATGGACCTAAGTATGGAATCAAAGGAATAAGAGAAATGTTGAAAATTAAAAAAAGACCCTTAGTAGGAACAATTGTAAAACCAAAATTAGGACTTACCCCAAAACAACATGCAGAATATGCTTATGATGCTTGGAAAGGTGGGCTTGATTTAGTAAAATCAGATGAAAATCTAACAAATCAGTTTTTTAATAGATTCCAAAAAAGGTTTTTATTAACAATTAAAGCAATGAAAAAGGCAGAAAAAGAAACAGGTGAAAGAAAAATTTATGTTGAAAATGTAAGTGCAGAAACAGATGAAATGATTAAGCGGGCTAAGTTTGTTCAGGATAATGGGGGAAATTGTGTAATGATAGATATTATAACTTGTGGATGGGCAGCATTTCAAACTTTAAGAAACCAAAATTTTGATTTAATAATTCATGCTCATAGGGCAGGTCATGGAATGTTTACAGAAGATCCCGATCATGGAATGAGTATGTTAGTAGTTGCAAAGATAGCAAGAATTATTGGGGCAGATAACATTCATATTGGGGCTGTTTTTGGAAAAATGAAGGGAGAAAAAGAGGAAGTTATGATAATTAAAGAAGAAATAGAAAAACAATTTATCTTAGAGAATAATATTTTAAATCAAAAATGGTATGGTGTTAAACCAACATTTGCTGTGTGCTCTGGAGGAATACATGCAGGAGTCTTGCAAAAACTAGTAAGAGTTATGGGCAAAGATGTTATTGCTCAGGCAGGAGGAGGAGTTGGAGCACATCCTTTAGGAGTTAAGGCAGGAGCAAAATCAATGAGGCAGGCAGTTGATGCTATTATGAAAAAAATTGATTTAAAAGAATATGCAAAAACCAACAAAGAATTACAATTAGCTATTAAAAGATGGGGTTATTTAAAATAATTTTGCTTTTTATATTATTTTATTTCTAAAATGTTTAAAACATATTCCAAAAATTGATTAACCACAATAATCCTTAAATAATAAAAGATTTTATCTCTGAAATGATTAAATTTATTTCAAGTAAATTAGTAGATTTAGAAGATGCAATTAAAATATTTGAACCACTTTATAGAGAAGACTTACA
>CAZRJS010000026.1:0-10308 GCA_964600565.1 Candidatus Woesearchaeota archaeon
TTCTACCAAATATGTAATAAAGATCATTGTTAAACTTGACTTTATCAAACAGTCTCTTCCCAATCAAAACGTTTAATACTATACAATAGAGCTACAGACTTGGCTAAATATCTGTAGGTATTATAACATAAACAACGTAGCAACTTAATGCTCAGTCTAATCAATAAAGGCTTTCGCAAGCCCCGACCCTTTAGGGTTGTGGGTTATTGACTATTAATTTCCTTTATATATACAAGTATCTATAAGATTCTATTGGTGTATCGTGTGTGAAAGCAAGATCCCACGGTATAGCTGCATACATGCTATAATATAAACACTCATTCTGTATCTCATCTGTATCTTTTAATCTTAGTCTATCAATGTAACCAGCCAAACAAACAGCTCCTGAAGTAGTAGTCCCTGACCAAGATTCTGGAGGCGCTTCATTTGTAGTACTAATAGCATTAAACACAGAGTGAGGATAATTTATAGATCCATCTAAAGTAGGTATAGAAATGGTAGAAAAAGTAATGTCATCCCACATCTCTAAATACAGGTCACTTGTGATTAAACCATCCACATAAACACCGAAAACAAATCTATTAGTATTTGGTTGCCCATAAGCTAAAGCTACATGATACATTATATTATCAAGCTCAGACTCAATATAAATCTGAGGTACAGGGTATGTACCGACAACTGGTCGCAATGTTGCTTCCCTACTACCATACGTAGCTGTAGGTGTAGGTAATGATTGATGAATGCCCCCACCAGTATATACCTTCTTATCAGGGCTAGTCCCAGAGCCTGTAGCTAAATAAATACTTGACCATTCCATAGTAGGGTCACCAGTACCTAAATATGGGCTGTCACTCTCTGAGTAATTATACAAAAATGTTAAAATAGGTTCTGACATTATTTCTCCTTATCTTCCTACTTATTAGTAGGTTACTTTATTAACTTAATCTATAAACTATAGGGGTTATCTTAATATTCCTATATTTGCCTCCAACTTCTAACCTTAAACTATCATATTCAATGCCAGTGTCATCTACACCATAAACTTGTAAAGACACGTTTTGATCTCTACCTCGCCCCTCTACACAACGAACAGGCTCAGTGTTATCCATATTAAACCAAGGAGTTGTACTATCAGTTATAAAAAATTTCCAACCATCAAACAACCTATTGGCATTTACTGATCTATCCTTGACATCAACAACTACATTAACAGTTTGTCCATAATAAAAAACATAAGGAAGGTCACAAGTTATATGGTAATTGCCATGTTCAAACTCATCATACGTAAATATAGTTGATCTGTTATTAACAAATATCTCTAAAGTACTAATATCTACACCTTCACCTATATCTAAACAATCAAAAGTAATTAAAGTATTAATAGCAGCGTTTGGTTCTTCTATTGATGGAAAAAGATTGTCTAAATGAGGCGCCTTAAAATCAGGTATTAATTTAAACCAGTAATCTACTAAAATTTTATTTGGTATGTTAGAAGTGTCATAGACTTCAATGGAAACATATACAATTGCATTATGATGGAAAACGATCGGGGGTATATAATAGAAATCGATGCCCAATAAACCGCCCCCAGCATCAAACATAGTTATTGTCCCAAAGGGGGTTACTTCATACCAATCACTCATTCCTAAGTAGGATTCTTCTCTAAACTTTATTACAAGAGTATTAGGATCTAAATTACTAGCAAATGGGCGAAGCCTAATCCAATAATCAGTATCTACATTATTCTTTTCAGACCACATTGCCGGAGTTGCTTCTTGTACAAAGACGTATTGATCTAAAGGTACAACAGCTGTATGGCCATATAATAGATGCCTACTAATGTAATTTTGACTTATGTAATGTTCAGAAGACCCTTCATGGAACAATGGTAAATGCATGGAAGATTGCCCAAGGACATTATCCCCCTGATTATCCCCTTCTGTGATCAACTTACATAATAATAATCTAATAATAGGCAAATTTAACTCAACAGCCTGAGGGTAATAGCCTGTGACTGGCTTTAGACCCATTAGTTCGGGATGCAAATCAGGTTCTCCATGGGTTTTTATTAAACAAGGATATGAGGTATCTTCATAATACATCCACTCGTACTCCCTTATTAACCTATTCAATGGGTACATAAACGAAACAATTTCTTGAATTGCTATTGACCCATCACAAGCTGGAACTGAGACCTGTTGTATAATCGGAGCCCCCTTAGTTTGAGCTGGTATCAAATACCCCTTAGTAAATATAGAACCTTGGCCACCAATATCATATACACCAATTAACGAAATATCTGCCATAAACTCATTATATTGAGTTAAATTTATAACACCATTAACAAATTGGGTTCCATGGGTAATATTCCCACCATCTACTACAGCTTTAATTTGTATTTGTGCTTGTGTATTATATCCAGAGTCATATATTAAAAAAGATTGTCCATCTGAATTTGATTGCCCATACCCATCAACAGGTTGGATCACTGCCCCAGAATCTCCTTCAGTAGTAAGCCAAATATTTTTATTAATAAGTCCAACACCAAACTGATCTCTTACAGTTGCAGTAATATTAGCTCTATTAGAAACCTTTAAAACATTATTATCCGATTTTAATGCTATAGAACATGAATAAGGTAATAAAGAGTCAGCATGGTAATTGTAGGTGTCCCAACTTATTTTAGCATATTGGCCTATATCATCTTTTTTTACTATTTCTTTTTGTAATCTATAAATAGTTATATCTTTTACTTCTAAATCATATAGTACTATTAATTTGTTTGTAACAGGGTACTCTAAACTTAAATTTTGTGATCTAGCTATCTCATAGTCATCAATGTCCATATGGAGCAAATTCCCGCTTTTAACAAAACTTAGTGTGCCCATATATACATTCCAAACGGCAGCTTGTATATCTTGATATACCCCACTGTACTCCCTATGTGAAACTTCCCCATAATTAGTCTGATCTAAATGGAATAAAGTCCCTTTAGGTCTATCTACAGCGTATTCAATAGCTTTTTCATTAATTAATGGTCGAGCATTTCCAAATAAAAGAATGTCACCGAAAGTAGTTACCATATCCCCTTCCATATAATCATACTTTGGAGGTGTATCCCCTTCGTATGCCTTAATTACAACTGTCCCTCCATCTATACTATGTACATAAACTTCTTCTATCTCACCGACATTGTCTTGATCAGCAGATGGTCCTAACATTATTGTGTCGTATTTTTTTAAGCCAGAAGTAGTTGTAGTCGAAATATATATCTGCCCAGACCCTCTAGCAGTATGATCTGTCATGGGGGATACAGTATGTAGCACAGCAAAAGCATCCCCACCGAACCAATCCGTGCCTTTTGAATTTCTTATCACAGTTCTATTTAAAACTAGTCGGGCATTAGCTTCATCAAGTACCCATCTACGGATTATATTACTACTATATTCTACACGGTCATCTGTTAGTAAATAACCTGACACAGTAGTTAAGTTGTATTCTTCATATGGGGAAGGCCTGTAGGCTTCTACAGTATCTATTTCCTCTTGTTTAATGTTCACATCATATGGGTCTAATTTATAAGGATGCCCTTCTACATCTAGTTCACGCTCAAAGGTATAAAACTCCCTATAAACATTGGCACGCCGTTCTAATGTATAAAATACGGCCCCATTGAAATAAGAATCTTGATCTTGCGGGCCTATGTATTTAATGGTAACAAATTCATTATAAAAATAACCAGTAGAACTAAGAGGTGTATCAGCCTCATATTCATAAGGTCCAGTTTCCAATATCCCTGGCTCATAAAATCCATACGTCCTTATTAACCCACCACTATCATTTCTAACATGCATAACTACCGGGTCGTTGTCTGAATCCACAGAACAGTATGTTCCTGTTTGCGGCCCTATACAAAAGTTGGGGTTGTTAACCCTTATATTTTCAAACATTAGAATAAACCCCTTTAGTCATATTGAGTGGCTGTTGCCATCAAAAATACAGTGTTAGGCACTATCCCAGCCTTGTAATAAGTTTTAGCTGTCCCTGCTAAATTAGTATAAGTATCTTTTATCGTTATAAACCCTACATCATCTGTATCTACAAATGCCACTGGTTTAATTTGAACAGGTGCTCCATACTGATCTTTTACTACTGCTTCAACATAGGCTACGTTTATGCCGTTAGCTGGTAGAATTTTAGGTAGTACATCTATTGACACTGAGTCTAAAAAAGTACGCATTGTAGAAGGTTGGAAATTAGCAGTTGAAAAATCATTGTCCTCACCAAAATATGTGGCAGACCTTTGTAATCTATATAAAGTATCCCCATCTATCTGTAAACCTAGTATTGGAATTATAGTAGCTTTATCAATTTTTATATTATCTAAAACCATAGTCTTATCTACTATTAAAGTGGTTAGATTTAAAAAACGCAGACTATTTTCCCAAACAAGGAGTATATACCTGTCAGTAAGTGTATTGTAAAAACAACTAGCAGTAATAGTAAAAAAATCAGCGTCAATTATTATAGATTCAATTTTTTTTCTAGGTAAACTAATCTGATAAAGTGTTCCATCTTCATACTTATTTAATAGCCATAGGTTGGTTGTAAAATACACTGAAACATTAGCTTCATAATTATTTTCAACAAAAAAATTCAACCCCAGTGTTTGTCCATTATTAAGTGTACCAGTAACCGTTACATCTTCATAATTCCCATCACAATTGGGTCCTAGCGTTACTACATTACCTGGGAACACCATTTCAGTATAATCATTTATAGTTATAAAAGTGTCATCTTTATATACTGTTCCTGATAAAGTAGTATTATAAAATTCTAATGCAAATGTGTCCACATCAAACGAATGCCCTGAACTACTAAAGAATTCTAATGTTTCTTTTAAATGTACAACATAGTTATCTTCATAGTATTTCTTTATAATTATATCTTGATCAGTTAGCCCTTGTTGTAGTGCCCAAAAATAATGACCATCAAATTCCATACATTTTATTGGAGCACCCACTATATCTATTATTGGATATGTAAAAACAGTTGAACCATCAGAGGTTCTCTGGTATAGAACGTTATTTAACTCATCTATATAATAAAAATAACCATTACGTACTACGCAATGGTCTTTATTAAACCTAATATTCTCATAAGCCATTACTAAACCTGTTGTACCCTTGCCACTATCTGAACTAATTCCGCCTCTAATCCAGATCTATATGTAGTAAGTGCCATTCCCCTAGCATCTGTATTAACATATTCTGATCCATCTACAATGGATCCGGTGGATGCAGTGGCTACAGAAAAATAAATTAAACGTCCTACAATTGGCTGTAAGAATTGATCCTTAACTCTAGCTGTTATATCTGATACACTTATTTCATTGGCAGCTATAATATTAGGAGTGGCTACCATTGATATAGAGGACACCATCTGATTAAATGTAGCAGGTTGATAATTATAAGTTTCACCCCAACTACTAGTACTTCCAAAATAAGTTGCTTGTTCTTGGAGTCTATACACATTATGTCCAAACACGGATATATCGAATACTTCTATAATATCTACCTCATTGTCTTCTATAGTGTCCATTGCCATAGACCCATAGTATTCCAACTCTAACCCAGAGGAGGATATATCAACAAATAGTAAATTACTGGCCTTTACATACATTAAAGAATTTACTACCCCAAAATCTATAAAATGGTTTATCTCTGAAAAAGTGGTAGCTTTTACATCCTTATACACCCCACTAGGATATACAAATAAAATTGAGCCTGAATATGCGCTTATTTTATAAAGTGCCCCATTATCCGTATCTAATTCATTAGCGTTATTAAATAACCATATATTATTATAAAATTGAAACTCATGTCCTTCTTCATAGTCATATTCCAATGGATCAGCAAAAGTTACTATATTATTAGCTACATGCTGTATATTAATTGTCTCAGACTTACCATCATAGTTTGGACCAATAGTAGCCGCCATACCACTTAACAATTCACCTGGTAATTCTTCAATTGCAGATTCAACAGTTATAACAGTGTCTCCAGGCAAGTAAGCTCCACTTATAGTGCAATGGTAATGTTCCACCGTAAACGCCTCTCCATTAAAATTATGACCAGTACTACTCATTGTAATACTATTTTTTAATTTACATGCATAGTTTTCTATCCTCCATCTATTAATAATTAGTGTTTCAGCTGCAGAGCCATCATGCATAGACCAAAAATTGACGCCGTCATATTCTATACTCAACATAGTATCTGTTATCAAAGTATCAAACGGATAAGAAAACGCAGTAATTCCATCATCTGTTTTCTGAAGAAGCATATCAGTATCATCATCAAACATGTAAAAGTACCCATCAATAAAAGTCATATGGGGTTTTCTAAATTTTAAATTATCTGTACTCATAATTACTCCTGTCTATAATTTCTTGTTACTCTAGTAGGAGGTTCCCAATGTATATTATAAAAAAAAGGATCCCCCTCCATAACACATTCCTCTGTAATATCGAATTCAGTACCATCTGTTATTAATGTTACCCCTACTTCAGATAAATCTATACCCGCTGAAGGGACATCGTCTTTTATATCTATACTAATATTAGAAGCTATTGACGCCTCATCACCTAAAGGGCGTATATCAGATATATATGGGGGACTACCGTCTTCAACTAAAGGGTACCAATCAATTTGTTTAGCTATCTCTGATACAGCATCGGCCACTGCATCATCTAAATTATTAAACGCCATGGCCTTATGCGCATAGGCAGGCCTTATAGTTGTACCACTGGTAGAGGGATAAGTTGTAGCGGTCTCTAAAACCCATTTAGGATCCCCTTTTGAGTCGGTTGTTACAATTATTGGAAAATTTATATCTACTAACGCCGCTTTGTAATTACTTAAACTATTTTTAACTAGTATGTGTGACATCTATTTTTCCTTCATAATCTTATCTAAGTCAAGTGACTTAGATTTGGGTTCAGAAACACCCTCTTTCTTATTCTTTATAAACTCACTTATTTCTTCAAAGTCAGTTGTAATAGTATTAGTAACATTAGCATATAATTTATTATTGGACACCTCTGCTACTCCTACCACTGGCCCTACAGTATAAAGATACACTTTTTTCAACTGTTTAATGGCGGCTGCGGACTCAAAATAGTGGGTATAATCATGTGCTAAAACACCAGAATTAAATAACACTCCCTTAACAGACCTTAATGAGTTAAATAAGTTAACTTGTGGTATAGACGCATCGTAAAGGGCAGTTACTATAACTATCATAAATAAATTACTGCATTTACTTACAGCTAACTGAAGAATAGCATTAAAATGCCTTAATAAATATTGATCCTCAACTATAACAAGTACCCGTTTATCAGTAGACATCGCTATTCCAGTTATTACTGAAAAAAAATCTACAAAGTTATTATCTAGAAAAACAGTACTTTCTGTAAATTTAGGGGCTTCTTTATATAACGTGGCCCCAATACAAAAAACAATATCAGTATCAAATACTAAGGAACTTATTCCATTTAAAATCCTTTTCCTGGTCAACTTCATAATAAAATTCCTTTTCTTACTACTAAAATTGAAGATTCATTATTATCATTTATATGATCCACTAGTTTATTAATAACAATAGGGTCATCATCTAGTATACATTGATTGAGTCCCAAAGGGTTATACTCATTATCAACAATAAATAATACAGGTATATTAAAAAAGATGTTGAACCCATTAAATTGGGCAGTAATTGAATCAAAAGCTTTAGCTCCCATAATTACAGCCCCATTTATCCCTGATAATTTAGCACCACTAATTAACCCTAAAGCTATCCCCTCATCTAAAGTGGGTACAAAATGTAAAAACTCTGAGTCCATAGACTCCTGCATCACCTTAAAGTCGGCCACAGGAATGCCTGAAAAAAACCTGTAGTTTAAATCTATGCACAATGTATTCCAAAAATCACATACCCTCATAAAAACTCCTTAAGAATTAACTACTGTAATCTATCTGACCCACCATAACCTTTATACCGTAACGAACCAATTGATCAATAGAAGTATACCAATTAGTAGGTACACTTTCAGGGTCTTGTTCTTGCATTAACTGTAATTTAGCAGAATTAGCTGTATATGAATTTTGTATGCCCGTATACCCATTAGTTCCGCTTGTAGCAACTTTAATACTAGAATCAGTAGTTCCCACCAATGAAGTAAAATATTCAGTATTAATCCCATCAGTAATCATAAAAGCCATACCTGCTGAAGCCCCTGTCCCTGTATTAACACTTAATGTATCAGCATTAGCAGTGTAATCAGAATTCAATAAAGTTTCTTTAACAGCTACATTAGACAGGCCATAACTTGTAGTAGGTAAATCAAATCCTAAAATTTGAGAACAATCAGTAACATCCGCAGCCTCAATAATAACTGAGGATCTTGCACTACCTGAATAGTAATTACTAATACTACCAGAAACTACCCAAAATTTACCATTTTTATATTCTACAGACGCATTTTTGTATGCAGTAGTAAACCCAATATCTGCTGAATTAATTGCATCACTAACAGCCCTTATTTTTGTTTCTAACTCAGCTGCTACTACTTCTCCTAATACTGGAGTACTATCATCATTAGGAGTCAAGTCAACAGTATAAAACCCACTACCATCAGACCCACTCACTGTAGCATCCATTTTAACTTTAAGACTTTTATGTGTAGCATCTATATAAAATTTACCAGAAGACCCTGGGAACCCTGATGATTTGCACCATCCTGCTGCCATACTGGTTATATAAAGATCTTGTATACTAGTACGTTCAGTATTATCACTATAAGTACTAGTTGTAGTACTTAAAACAAACTTTTCATCGCCTTCCATATTGATAGGAACGACGCTACTTAAGTCAACTGAAACTCTTTTAGTAGTTCCTGGGTAATTCTCTAAATCCTGTGTATCTATGCTGAGTGCCATTGTTAATTCCTCCTTAATAATCTCTTTTATTTAGATATAAAAATACTTTTCTCCAGTTAATATAAAATGTGTACAACCTATATAAGGACACTCGAAACCCCAACGAGGCCCTTTACCTTTGGTAGTCATATAATGGACAATGCCTCCTGCTTCATGTGTTACCTTAGTAGGTAGAAGGTCTGTATCAGATAAATTTAAAGAGAGCCTAGTCCTTAAATCATCGCTTTGGGTAGAATAAGGGCATGGCATCCAGCAATGTCCTACCTTACCCTCATTTGTTTTATTTTTAGGTAAATTACCATACCACGCTGTTCCTATTTTATACCGCCATATAAGCCACTTATCAAAAGGAACCATGCCATTAGTTGTTGTCCATGAAGTATACTCTGCTATATATTCATCTCGTAATACCTCCCAGCCAGAAACATTAGTAGTGGGCCCTAACTGTGCAGTTATTTCAAACCACATCTCTTCGTTGGTAGTACCAGCCACTGTTATACAGTCACTATTCCAAGTGCAACATCTACTCATTTTTACCAAACTTATACAGATTATTATCTGTGTTAACCAAAATAGTTTTATAAAGCATATTAAAGTTATGCTTATCTACAGTATGATTACCCGTATCTATTACAAAGTAGTCACTATCCTCTAAATTTGGTACATTATTTAACTCAGTATTATGTGACAAAAGGGCATCTTTAAGAAATGCTTTTGCACCATCTTCACTGTATACCACTTCCCCCCAAGAAAACTTAGCAACATAAACACCTTGTACTAAAAATAAATACTGTGAATAAAAATCTAACATAATAAAGTCATTTACATCTATTTTTTGTGCTATTTGTAGAACTGGGCCAGTAAAAAATGCTCCTTCAAAAGAACACTCGCCTTCTTTTAAATAAAGTGTTTTGTCCCATTTTAACTCTAATCTAAATTTTTCTGATGATATAAAAGTAGTCATTGATTGCCTTTAATAATATAATTGAGTATACGGAATAGTAGCACTACCATTTCCCATACCTGTGGATGATCCAGGGCCAACACTATTAACAGTCCCATGGGTATATTCATACCCTTTACCAAACCCATTGGCAGATACACTCCCTGTACTTGACGATGCCTCGTTGTCCAGGTCAATACCTGTCTCTGAACCAGAAGACTGCCCTTGGGCTATTCCCCTAACCACAGCTGTAGGCAATACGGCGCCAGTCCCACCATCATATTTCCAATTAGTTAGTGACCAACTCTCTGTACCAGGAGAAGCTGCGTTCTCCTTAGAGTAACTATACCCTGTAACCCACCAGTT
>CAZRJS010000026.1:10408-15220 GCA_964600565.1 Candidatus Woesearchaeota archaeon
TATATATATATTAGGTTACTTAATTACCTCTGTTTAAGTCCTTTACAATCTAAATAAGTAGTATAATCACAAGTATATCTTACACTACATGTTTTACAAAATTTACGTTTAAAAACCTCTAGCCTAGCATTTATCTGCCTGTTATTCAAACTTCTAATATCAAGGCCACCAGATAGCTCATACGCTTCTGGGGTAACTGCCCTTGTATTAGAACTAGATCTCCTTTTACTACAACCTCCACACGCCATACATTTCCTCCTTATTAAGTTGTTGCTATTAATGTTACATGAGTTTCATACCAAGGAGGATCTGCACCCTCAGTACCCTCTATCATTTGAGTATAAACATTAGTAATTACACCGGCAAAATTCTGATTTCCTGCGTTTATACTGCTATAAGGTGACGCCCCTGTGCCAGTAGATAGTATAGTGTAATTAACTGTAGCTATCCCAGCTATACTATAACTTATTGATAAAGATTCACATTCTATAAACTCAGCCATAATTATTTATCCTCCGACACCTTAATAATTGCCTTCTTCAACATATGCACCATTGTCGCTCTTCTTGCCTTTAAAAACTGCCCCACCAGACAAAGGTAATTTAGTATAACTAGCTGATACAAGGACTCCTCCCTGACCCATAAACTCATTACTGGCTGGTAAATCTGTAGCACAGCTGTCCATTTCTGATGTAGAACGCAACGCCATAAACGAGTGTATAATGAAGTCAGTACCACCTTCTGTTGGCATTGGACTTCCGGCCCTCAAACGATAATTTATACCTGTACTTATTGTCATTTTTAACATCCCTCCTTAAGGATTATACATATAAGAGTAATTTGCTACTGGAAATGCCCCTGGCACAAATTCTACACTGAAATTTTGTAAATAGCCTGTACCTACACCATTAACCTCTAATGTGCAACCTCCTAAATCTTTAGTATCAAACGCAATGGGTCCACCAGTATATTTCATACCTCTACCTTCTGATTGCGTTGAATCAGTGTAAAAATTCTGAGGGCCCCCCTGAGAAGAGGCACTAAGAGTTCTTGTTTGATAGGAATACGGTATGTTTAAACTAATCTCACCAAAATTAACATCATCTGACTTAAATGAGCGACCTTCTCCTGCATGTATAAAATAAAGCTCATCCTTCTCACAGTCATATTTACGTATCCAAAGTACTTGAGCACCCGCTCTACCAGGCTCACCCACATACACTGTAGTACCTACATAACCGGACAAGTTCATAGTACCTGAAGTAGGACCATGTAGAGACGGATCATCCCTACAACCAGCATAAGTATAGTCTGTATTTACATTAAGATTTATTGAAATCATGCAACCAGGTAAATGTATACCTGTATTATCTGTAAATAACCCAACTAAATTACAGTCACCCATTATGTCTCCTCAACAGCATCAACATCACTAAAATAAGTACCATATGCAGGTCCACCTGTAGCAATTGACTCATGGCTGTGTACTTGAATATGCGATACATAAATTCTAGCACGTTCACCAGTTGCTGCATAAAACCAAATGGTATTTGTTAATGGAAGTTTGTGCTTATATGTAATGGCTACTTTATCAGTATTTGGATCATGTAGTTCACCTACATCTTCATTTTCTACGCAAAATCCCATTTGAAGGGTTCTTTCCCCTCTTTCCAACGTTACTGCCCCTATCTTAGGGAAATACCCTTTGTTATTATCCATAGTAACTGGAATATGTATTATATAGTCGTTCCCAGCTGAACAGTATATAGTTATATATGTTATACCATACATTTATTTTTAATCTCCTTTATAGCGCTTTTGCAATCTCTGTTACCTCAACAAGTATTTGTTTCGTGGCTGGCGATATTACAACATTAGACCCACTAGCAGTTTGTACTGCTACAACCGGTTCTGTAGCCTTCTCTATGTCACTATCCACTGTTTTTAGGGCTTGTATATCTTTTTTAAATTTTCCAGCTCTTGGACCCTTTCTAGTAACAGAATCGATACTAACCCAACAACTCTTAGTAGACCTAACTCTTCTAGAGTATTTCTTACCCTCCAAGAAACTTAGTATATCTGTACCACTAATATTCAACAACACGCGCCCAGCATCATCCCAACAAGGAGACATAGTGAATTTTTTTAAAATACCAGTAAATATCTTGTTTACAGCAGAATTTTCACCTGCACTAATTACAACCATACCTCCAGTTGAAATAGTTGCTATTTCACTTGAAGTTACTTTTAATGTAGCGTCAAACGTACTGATTTGACCTCTAGTTTTATGTACATTAAATGATACTATATAAGGGGTTACTACTGTCAAACTACCTAAACTAACTGATGCTCTTACTTTTACTAAGTCAACTGACATTTTACGCCTCCACTGGATTATTATGTACAGAACACTGTACTACGTCACCTTGCTTGATAACTGATGACGACATGTTCATTGCCGTTCGTTCCCCGAAACCATCTATTCTAACCTTAAAGTACACACCCGTCCCCATAGACCCTATAACGGTACCTCTAGCGCTAAACGACTCTGTTGCTTTAAAATTTGATCCTGAGGGTCCTCCACCAGAAAACTGTTTTACTAACCTCTGGCCCTCATTAACAGAAACAGTGTAAGAGCTGCTATCTGTGTAAGAATATGAGATACTATTTATTATACCGCCTGCTGGACCATTAGCACCCAAAGCTGGATTAGAATCTGGACCACACACATAAGTAGTATTAATACCTGTTGAAGTCATGAAATCTTTTAGTATTGTAGATACCGAAGCACATTGAGCGCCTGTCTCTAAAAAAGGTAAGGTAAGTTCTACACCTCCACCACCAGCACCCATTGTATCATACGCTCTCTCAAGAGGTGATGTTGAAAAATGTTGCCTTGTTGTTGGATCATTATCAGCTACGCCTTGGGACTGATCCAATACTCTACCATTAAAGGCTATTGGGCTTGGTGTTTCTGTTACTATTATAGGTGACACATCAAAACTTAAACTATCCGCTATATTTAAAGCAGTGCTATCTACTTCATTACCTTCTGGATCAAATACCGTAATGCATGGGCCATCTATAGCTACTAGAGCAAATATCTGATTCACCAATATACCTTTGTTGCCCCCTACTGGGAATATTGTAGCCGTTCCTTTATCCCCTGCAGAAAAGTAGCCTGATCCCCCAATTTGGCTAACTATATAATCAGTATTTGCGCCATAGGCTTTAGGCTCATTATACCTGGCATCTTTAGCAAAAGCAATAAAAGGATTTTTTTCACTGTCATAAGTTATCGCATAATGTTTCCCTTCTACAAGTTTAAATATTATATCATTCATATTATCCATAGAAATCATGGCTACTGTGTTTAGATCACTAGGTGCTTCAGTTGCTGCAGCACTAGCTGAAATTGCCCCTGCATGTAACATTGAGAGTTCCTTACCCATAAGCATAATATTCTCTACTTTAACAAATCTATCTACCTTAGTACCAGTAGCATCGTCATAACGAAGAAAATCTGGGATTTCTATTGCAATTTGACCTTCAACTTCCTCACCTGCTTCCCATTGCCAGCATACTGATTCTTCAATAGAGGCCTCATCATGGGTAGGACGAGGTATTAGAACCCCCATATCAGGGTTTCCAGTGGTACCCACTTGTATAGGCACCACACAACTATTACCTAGTGCTATTTGAGTACTTTCAGTTGCATAACGGCCAGGATCTACATAAGTAGCATATCCTATTATTTTATCATACGGACCATTAATATCATATAAATTATCAATACCGTCTTTATAACTACTATCCAAATGAGGGTCATTGAATGTTATAACAGCATGAGTACTAAAACCTTTACGCATACAATTAGTTTCCATTTGAGTAGTATGCCAAATTTTTTTATCCCCTTGTCCCCATATCGGGTTAAAACTTGGTGAATGTCTAGTAGGCAGTGGTTTTCTACCTCTTACTATTACTCCAGAACACTGCTCTATGTAACTTTCTGATGGTACTTGATAGTATATTGTACCCAAGTCAGCTACATCTGCACCTATCTCTACAAATTCCACAAGTCCATCAGCATTAACAATAGGTTCAAACATTCCTGTAGCTGACCCACCAGCTAATTCTTCTAACAATGAGAGATTGATAACTGCCATGGCGTCCATGTGTTTTATATCTAAACCTGATAAATTACCGCCTTTACTGTCAACTACTGATGGAATACCAAAAGTAGCCAACACATGTGCAGCTAAACTCCCTGTTTGGGAGCTTAAAGGTACATCCGTCAAAGTGTTTTGTCCAAAACCAGGCCAAAAATTATATCGACTCATGCTTATACATTTCCTTTTAAGTTAGATTTCCTGTACCTCTGGCATTTAAAGCCATATTTGCTAGGTGTCTCGTTTCGTCAGCTTCACGCTGTATCCTACTTATTTGAGAGGTTACATTATTAGTCAAAGAGTCTACTGTTGAAAGAGCACTTTGTACCCCATCATTTATATTAATTAATTTAGAAGCTAATTTACGTTCTACACTCGTATCTACAGTTAAATCAATATCACCCTCTAATACCCTAACCTTATCATCCATGATTACTGAGTTACTTATAAGTTTATCATTTACATCTGACACTGTCTGGGCAAGCTGATCAAATTTATCTGCCCCAACTGACCCACCTGTAGTTGGTGACTCAAGCTTAATATTAACTACTGCATTATTAATTGCGTCACTAATTGCTGAAGCAAGTCTTGACTCAGCCCCAGAAGTATCCAGTGTTAATCCATCAGATGTTACAGTGAATTG
>CAZRJS010000027.1:0-14499 GCA_964600565.1 Candidatus Woesearchaeota archaeon
TCAACAACAAGATTTTTAATTAATATCTCCTTTAAAAAAACATGGAGAAAAAGATTAAAATTCTAATTATCATACTAGGAATTTTATTGTTTATCTTAATTATTCTATTCTATCCTTTTCTGGATGAATTATTAATAAACTTCTTAGAACAAGATAAAGAGGTTTATGTTGAGAGAATTATTGATGGAGATACAATTGTTGTTTCAGGTATAGGAAGTGTGAGAATGCTTGGGATAAACACTCCTGAGAGAGGTGAAGAATATTATGAAGAAGCTAAAATTTTCCTAGAAAATTTAATATTAAATCAAACTGTTAGATTGGAATTTGGAAGAGATAAAACTGACAAATATAAAAGAACCCTTGCTTATGTTTTCTTGGGAAATAAAAACATCAATAAACAACTTGTTGAAAATGGTTTTGCAAATATTTATTTTCCCTCTGGAAAAGACACTCATTACAATGAATTTTTAAAAAGCTGGGAAAAGTGTATTGAAAAACAGATTAATTTATGTGAATTTTCAAAAGATACCTGTGCTAAATATGTTAATTTTAGAGAACTAAATGTTAAAACTCAGGAATTAATTTTAGGGAATAATTGTAATTTTAATTGTAATTTAACCAACTGGAAAATAAAAAATGAAGGAAGAAAAAACTTTATTTTTGGAGATTTTGTTTTAGGAAATCTTAAGGAAGTAAGCATAAAAATTGGGGATGGAATAAACAGCAGTGAAATCTTGTATTGGGATAAAGGAAATTATGTCTGGACAGAAATTAGTGACAGTGTTTTTTTAAGAGATGATAAGAACAAATTAGTTTTTTGGGAAAGCTATTGATATTATAAATTAAATTAATTAACAAATCTGGGTTTAATTCAACTCTTAATTAGATGAGGAATCTATGCATCTTAATGCATGTTTATAAATTTTTAGAAGATTGTTATGTTCTTTGTACAAATTTAGGTTATTATTATTAACTAACTTATAACTATCATCACCTATATATCCAACAATAGTATCGGTATTTTTAACCACAATATGACTTAATAATCCTGTAACTGATTCATCAGCAATTTCAAATTCTTCTGAATTCTCAATTGTATTAATAATCTCATACATTACGTCTATGTCAAGATTATCTGCAATCACTTTATATTCTAAGTCCATATTTATTCATAAATATTTTAGTTTTAAAGATTTCTATAGTCTAGAGAAATAGTTAAATATGCAAAACCTTAAAATTTTTTAATCCCTGAAAGGTTTCTGGATAATAAAGATTTATAAATGAACAGTTGTTCATTTAATTAGACAATTGTCCAATTAAAATGTTAAAAGAACAAATATTAGAATTATTTTTTAAAGAATCTGAAAAAGAATTTTATGTGAGAGAAATAGCAAGAATTTTAAAAAAATCTCCAACAACAATTTCTAAACATCTCAAGGAATTAGAAAAAGAAAATATTCTCTTTTCTGAATCCAAATTTAATCACCTAATATTCAAAGCAAACCAAGAAAAAAAATTCAAACAAAAAAAAATTCAACATAATATAGAAAAAATAAATAACTCAGGACTTATTGATTATCTCGCAGAAGAATTTAATGAGCCAAACACAATTATTCTTTTTGGGAGTCTTTCTAAAGGAGAAAATAGCAGTAAAAGTGATATAGATTTATTTATACAAACCCCTTTAAAAAAACAAATTAAATTGAATAATTTTGAGAAAAAAATAAAGCATGAAATACAAATTTTCATTTATAATAAAAAGGAACTTGAAAAATTAAAAAAAACCAATCCAGAACTTTTTAGTAATATAATAAATGGAAAAATTCTTTATGGAAATTTGGAGTTATAATGGATTTTAATGATTTTATAAAAAAGAAAGAAGTAAGAAAAGTTCAAACAGACAATAATTTAATCAAATCACTAATAAAAACTGCTTATGCTGATTTGAAGTTTTTAGATTCATGCAAGATAAACTCTAATTCTGCAAGAAAAGTAATTTCAAATTATTATGATGTTCTAAGGAGTATTTTGGAAGCAATAGCCTCTTTGGATGGATTTAAAATATATTCTCATGAAGCTTTTACTTTTTTTCTTAAACAAAAACAAGAATTTAATTTAGCAGATAAATTTGACAGATTTAGACGAATAAGAAATAAAATTAATTATTATGGCAAATATATTGAAATAACTGAGGCAGTAGAATTAAAACATGAAATAAAAAATTTAATCAATAAACACAAAATAAAATATCTTTATTTTGTGTAAATTCTTCTAGTATTTTTTTCTCTGAATCATTGAGGAACATATTACTTATATGAGTAATATCTTATTTAAAGAATTGTTATAGTCTAGAGAAATAGTTAAATATGCAAAACCTTAAAATTTTTTAATCCTTGAAAAACTTCTTTTTTTATTTCTATATCTCCTATTTTAGAATGCCTAGGACCTTTTTTACATAATTCTATTAGCTTGTCTACATCTTTGAAATCCCCCTCTAAAAAAGTTTCTATTCTTCCATCTTCAAGATTTCTTATAAAACCCTTAACATTATAACGTTCTGCATTTTCCTTTACAAATGCTCTAAAAAATACCCCCTGAACAAGCCCTTTAATATAAAGTCTTACTGATTTTTTCATATATTTCCAACTACTTTTTAGTTTATTAAATTTGTTAAATCAAAAACCTGGGATATTTTGTTTATAGTCTGGAGGAAATTTTTACTATTCAAGCTTTGATGAAACTATTAAGAAAAGATTTATTTATCAATAAAAATTCAAAGAGGGAAACTTAGATTTGATTTATTTTTAAAATCTTAAGATATAAAAAACAGATTTATTAGAAAAACATTATTAAGAAAAAAAGAATTGCCAAAAGCCATTATTCAAAAGATTTTTATATCTTAATTCTCTTATTTTTACTAATGAAAGAAAGAATAGCAAGCTTGGCAGTTCTTGCAAACCTTATTCTAGCTATTGGAAAAATTTTCACAGGTTTTATTTCAGGTTCTGCATCTGTTTTAGCAGAAGGTTTTCATTCTGGAATGGATGTTTTTGCATCAGGAATAAGTTTTATTGGAATTAAAATGGCAAAAAAGCCTGTAGATAAAAAACACCCTTATGGAAATTATAAATATGAAGTTTTTTCAGGATTTTTTATAACTATCATGCTCTTTGCCACAGGTTTGTGGATTATTTACCAGGCTTATGAAAGTTTTATGAATCCTTCAGAAATAACAATTGGTTTTCTTTTGCTAGGGGTCATGGTTTTTTCTGCTGTAATAAATGAAGTCATGGCAAGATTAAAAATTTATTATGGTAAAAAAGAAAATTCAATTAGTCTGCTTTCAGATGGAATTCATTCAAGGGTTGATGTTTATGCTTCTATAGCTGTTTTAATTGGGATTATATTGGCAAGATACTGGATTTATGCTGATTCAATCCTAGCACTTCTTATTGGACTTTATATAATTAAAGAATCATTTTCATTAGGCAAAGAAGCAACTGGCTCTTTGTTAGATATTTCTGCTGGAGATGAATTTGAAAACAAAATTAAAGAAATTTTAAAAGAAGAAAATATAGAATTAAATGAATTAAAAACACAGAAAAAAGGCATTGTTACCACAGCAAATTTAGAAATAAAACTTCCTAAAGAATTAAGTGTTGAGAAAGCTACGAAAATATCTGATAATTTAAAAAAGAAATTAATTGACAAAATAGAAAGTCTTGAATATGTTTCTGTGCAAATTAAAAGTTATGATATTTCAAGTAATTATTTCAAATCAAAAAATTTATTAGGTTTTGGAAAAGGGTTTGGATGGAAAAAAAGAGGGAAATTTAAAAATACAATTAATGAGGCAAAAGCACAGGGTCCAATAGGTGATTGTATCTGTGAAAAATGCGGTAAAAAAATAAAACACATAAGAGGAAAACCCTGCTCTGAAATGATTTGCTCAAAATGTGGTGGAAAATTAAAAAGAAATACTTTTAATAAAAATGCCAAATAGAGATAAAACTGGAACAAGATTTGGAAGAGGTAGAAGGCAAAAAACTAATGAGCCAGGTGAAGATTGTACCTGCCCTAAATGTGGATATAAAGAACCACATCAAATAAGTTTTCCCTGCAATCAAATAAAATGCCCTAAATGTGGGGCTATAATGACAAGAGAATAAACTAATTATTCTGCCTATCTAATTCATTACCTAAAATAATACTAGTTTGGCTTGCAAAATAAGTTTTTGAGCCTATAGAAATTACTTTTGAAATTTTCTTAAGTCTTCTCATCTCTTTTTTTGGAATTCCATTTTGGTCACCAATAACAAAAACAGAATTTTCTAAAATTTTTTCTTTTCTAATATCTTTTCCTTTTTTATCTAAAATAAAAATCTCATTATCCTGCTTAACTAACTCATTAATAAGATTGAACAAACTTTTTTTTTCAATAAAACATTTGGGAAAAACCTCTATTTTTTTCCCTTCTTTAAATTTATACAGCATTTTCTTGATTAAATTAGCAATATCTTTCTTACTTAAATCTAAATCTTCATTCATTTGTATTTCAAGATGTTTTGGTGGGTCAGGCTTACCATAAAAAAGAAGATGAACTTTTGTGTCTGTCCTGTAAGAATTTGATAAAAAAAGAGATTGTATTACAAAATGGCAGACAATATCTATTCTCCCCACTTTCATTAAATTTTTGTCTTTTATAGCGTCAGAAATCGCTTTTCCAGATGTAACTGCTTTTGATGAAAAATAAATCAGATGTTTCATATTTATTCAATTACAATAATACTTATATATATTTGGGGATAAAATTTTCTATGTCAGTAGCACGATTATATCAATTTGTGATATATGAAGGAGATAAAAAAGAATTTGGAACTTCTTGGTCAATTCCAAACAAAGATAAAAAGAATTGGGATGTAATTCTTAAGAATCCTAATGAGCTTGAAGAAAGAGTAATTTCACATGCAAAAAACTCTGGCTTTAACATAAAAGAACAATTTAAGATAGGAGAAGTAAATTCTCAAATAGATGTTGATTTACTTTACTCTCCTGTTTTTAGAAATTCTCAAGGTATCTTTCGTGAATATTCCTTAAAAGCAGAGAGTATATTATCAAAGAAAACTGAGAGGATATTATCAAAGAAAACTAAATCTTTGTATCATTTATCGAATTCATTATTATAATTAATTTTATATATTCATAAAAATTATCTTATTATGGATAAAAAAGAAAAAGGACTTGTTAAAAAATTAAAAAATATAAATATGGCTGCGTTATCCTTGAATGCAATAAAATATTCTGGGTGTTGTGATTCTTCTGAGAAATTAATAACTAATCCAGATCTATACCGGAAAAAAGAAACTTATATTTCTAAATAACTCTTGTGTGCAATTAACTAAAGATTAACATTTATAAATTATTAATCCGGAAGAATATTATGTTTCACACTTATCACTTTTTTCATTTTTTTAAAAACAGAGAATTGAATGAACTTTATATTACAATGGCTATTAAGTCATTTGCATTAGCTTTAATTGGAATTTTTATTCCAATTTATCTTTATAAATTAGGATATTCTTTTTCAAGCATCTTCTTTTTTTATGCTGTAATTAGTTTAACTCATTTAATATTCACTATTCCTTCAGCAAAAATAGCCGCAAAATTTGGAATAAAACATTCTATATTATTTAGCATTCCTTTTCTAATTGTTTTTCTTTTGCTCCTTTATTCCCTTGAACAATTCCACTGGCCTCTTTATCTTTTAGGAATGCTTTTTGGATTTTATGGTGCTTTATTTTGGATGGGATATCACACTGATTTTTCAAAGTTTAGTGACAAAAAGAAAAGAGGAAGTGAAGCAAGTTTTTCATCAATTATTTGCTCTCTTTTTTATGTTATAGGACCTTTAGCAGGAGGACTTATATTGACCTTTTTTGGTTTTAAAATATTATTTATCTTAGTTGCTATTCTTCTTTTATTTTCAGTTATCCCTCTTTTTTTATCATCAGAAGTTTATGAACCAATGAAATTTTCCCTCAAAGATTTTTTTAAAAAACAAAAATTCAAAGATTCCATTTCTTTTATAGGAAAAGGCATAGAACTAGGACTTGGACTAGTTGTTTGGCCATTATTTATTTTTATATTTATTTTAAATGAAAAATATCTCTCAGTTGGTTTTATTTCCTCTTTAACTTTTCTTTCAGCTATGCTTTTTATTTTTGTAATAGGCAACTTTGCAAATCGCCATAGAAAAAAAGTATTAAAAATAAGTGCAATATCTAATGCATTAATCTGGCTTGTAAAATCAATTATTATAACTCCAATACAAGTTATTGCAACAGATATACTTTATGGTTTTTCGCACAGTTCAATGACTCTTTCTTTTGATGTTATTTGCTATGATAAAGCTAACAAAACAGGAATCTTGCAGTTTATATCAACAAGAGAAATTTTCCACCATGTTGGAAAAGTTCTTATTTTTAGTTTATTAATGTTCACAACCAATTTTATTTCTGTTTTTAGATTTGGTGGAAGTATTGCATCACTCTTTAGTTTGTTTTTTTAAAGTTTGCATAACAAATTGGGATTTAGCAAATACATCTCCTTGTTTTACAATTTTATACATTCCAATAAATCTTTCATCACAAAAAACACTAATGCTCTTTCCTATTTCTAATTTAGAAATCTTAATTAAATCATTGTTAAAAATTGGTTTTCCTGTTAATAGTTTTTCTTCACTCTCTTTTTTAACATTAGCAAAATCATAAACATAAGAAACAATTTCCGCAGGGATAATAATCTTTCTTAATCTCTCTTCATTTCCATTCTCATATTCTAAAACTGCTTTTTCAAATTCATAAAGATTTACACAAGGATAATCTTTATGCTCTTCTTCAAAAATTCCAGCACTTAATCTTCTTAATTCAAGCATGTGTGCTTTTACTTTTCTTTTGGTTGAATCCTCTACATTTCTGTTGTTTTCAAAAGAAAAGTTAGAGAAATTTCCTTTAGGTGAATTTGTCTCTATTTCTAATTTCTGACCTAAATCATGAACAAGTTTTCTTATATAAGTTCCTCCCTGACATTTAACTTCAAACAAAATATTCTTATCCTGCTTTTCAAGAATTTTAAAATAATTAATTTTTCTTTTTCTTTCTTGCCTTTTTACTCTTGATTTTACAGGAGGTTTTTGCATTATATCTCCTGTAAAATCCCCTTTTATAACCTGTTTTATTTTATCTAAAGAAATATCACTATGAATCGTCATTATACCAATATACTTCTTATCTTCTCCAATAAAAAAACCTGTTAACTTACAGGCCCTGTTTAATGCAACAGGTAAAACTCCTGTAACCTTTGGGTCAAGAGTTCCTAAATGAGAAGTTTTTCTTAAATTAAGTTTTTTCCTTACAAAACTTGACACATCAAAACTTGTCGGGCCTGCAGGCTTATCAATATTTATAATTCCAAATTCTAAAAGCTCTGAAATTGTTTTTTCTGATTTTATTTTTTCAATATTTTTCTTCATTTTTTTAAAACTTCTTGTTTTGTTTAACTTATTAATTTAACGGAACTCCCTCATTTCATTTTTAGGAAAAAAATAAAAAAGGCGAAGACAAACTCTCAATGAATAAAATAGTGCTGATAACTTTGATTTTTTCACTTCGCAAAAATCGTTGCACTAACCCCCCTAATCTCTGCTAAGTTCTAAAAACTTCATTTATACCTAATTAGAAGAAATAATTATCAACAGCCTAAATTCAAAAACTTTATATTTCCTCACACATTTAAATAAATTATGAGCTTATTAAATAATGCAATTCACTTAAAATTCTTCAAGAATAAAGAGATGAATCACTTCTACTGGGCTGTATTTATTATGGCTTTTAGTGAATCATTAATTAACATCTTTGTTCCAATTTATCTCTTCAATTTAGGATTCAAAATACATCAAATATTATTTTTCTATTTTTTGGTTTCATTATATTTTGTAATTTTTTCATATTCTGGAGCAAAAATCACTGCAAGGATTGGTGAAAAACACTCAATATTAATCTCCACACCATTTTTAATATTATATTATCTTGGATTAATATTTATAAATTCAAACAATTTTTTGATATTTATTTTACCTTTGTTATTAGCTTTAAGAATGATTCTATTTAATTATGGATACCACTTAAATTTTATTAATCATTCAGAAAAATCAAAAAGAGGAAAGGAACTAGCCCTTTTTGGAATCGTTATATTATTAGCTACAGTATCTGCACCATATATTGGAAGCATTCTTGCAAATATTAATTTTGCAATTTTATTTATAGTAAGTTCAATATTAATTATTCTTGGAACAATGCCATTGTTTTTCTCAAAAGATACATATGAAAAAATAGATTTTTCACTCTCTTCATTATTTGAAAAAATTGTATCAAAAGAAAATAGAGGAAATTTTATCAGTTTTTCAGGCTACGCAATAGAATCTATCATTGGTAGAACTATTTGGCCGATTTTTTTAATAATACTTATTGGTACAATAAATAAAACCGGATTAATAATCTCTGTTTCAATGCTGGTGTCATTAATTGCTTTTAATTTTGTTGGAAAACTAACTGATAAAATTGATAAAATCAAATTATTAAAAGTTGGGACAATATTATATTTTTTCGCATGGATTGGGCGTATTTTTGCAAATACTTCCTATAAAGTTTTATTTATTGATTCATATAAAAATCTAAGTGAAACGATTCTCCATTTACCTTGGTCTGCTCATAGTTATGATCTAGCAAAAAGAAAAAAATATTTTGAATTTATTGTGTCAAGAGAAATTATTTTTAACTTGGCAAGAATAATTATTTTTCCAATATTAATATTAATATTCTGGTTGGATTTCTATCCATTTATTATCAGTTTTATTATTGCAGGTATTTTCAGTATTGGATATATTTTTATTGAAAAATAGTGTTGACAACGGTGGATATTTGCTCAGGGAGACATTACGCTCACCTCTAGTTTCCTCTATGCTACGAAAACTCCATTAAATTCAATTAAATGCAATAAATAACTTGCCTAACCAAAAATCTTATATAATCTGCAAAAGCCTTGTTTCTTTACTTAACTAAATTGTGCGGTTAATTATAATAATTATAGTAATTTTAGGTTACACCTTTATCTTAAATCTCCCCTTTAAGATATTTCTTTCTTTTCTCCCCATCAAATTTTTCTATTGAATATCTTAACATAGTTCTTGGCATTTTTTTGTAATGTTCACTCAAAAATTTCTCCAATACCTCCACATCTTTTTTCCCAACTTCCCTTAACATCCATCCAACAGCTTTATGAATTAAATCATGAGAATCATTTAATAAAATCTCTGAAATTTTTAATGTATCTTCAAATTCATTTTCCCTAATAAATCTCCATGTAGAAACAATAGCAATTCTTTTTTCCCAGAGATTTTCTGAATTTGCAAGTTCATATAATTTATTTCTTTCCTTATCTAATAAAAAATCTCCTACAATTTTTGGTGCACTTAAATCAACTAACCCCCAACTGTTTATATTTTTAGTATTTATTAAATAAAATTCAAAAATTTCTTTTTTGTCTTCAGCTTTTTCATATTTATTTATTAATATATGTAATCCTATTTGTTGATATTCTTGAATTTTACTAGCTAATAATGTCTGAATATCATCTAATAATAAATCATTATATTTTTTAGCAAGGATTCTTATCACAGGAACTTTTATCCCTAAAAAAATATATCCTTCTCCATATTCCCCTTGACCTGTTTTGAAAAATCTTTGGAGAATTTTTGCTTGCTCTGGATTTGCTTCTGCCTGAATTTCCTTGATTAATGAATTTAACATGATTAAATGAGAATTTAAGAATATAAAAGATTTCTTTTTACTTAGATTCTGATATATATTTAGTTAAATCATCTAATGTGTTTCTAAAAGAAGTATCTAATGTATACAAATTTATCATCAAATCTCCTCTTTTTCCATATTCTGCATATATCTCTCCCTTATCTAACAATCTATCAATTCCAGAATCTATTTTTTCCTCATCTGCAAAAGATTTTAATTTATCTGTTAATTCAGAAAAAGAAAATCCCTTATTATTTTTATCTAAAAAATATAGTGTGAAAGCAATCTTCATAGTATCTGTTAAATTATTCCATTTTGCTTTTTGTTTAAAGGAATCATAATCCATAATTTATTAGGACAATATTTATATAAAAAGATTTATGTTATAAAAAATTCTTTAACAAAAGATATGAATAATTTATTTGTATTGCAAATTCTTGTGGGATATGCCTTTATGAATCATTGAAAAAGAAAATGGAAAAAAAATATTTAAGAGATAAAAACAGGTATGAGGAAAGACTAATTATTACAAAAATCTCTTTTGGTATTCTTCTTGCTTCTCTTTTCTTTTACTTGGAATATTGCGAAAATCAATAAATAAACACATAGATAATAGTCTTTCTAATATGCACTCTTGCAATTCTTTATCTCCTTTGAATCTGTCTAAAACTTTTGTGTTAATGCCTCCTTGAATAATCTCTTCATCTGCTTTTACTTTCATTTTTTTTACAAGATCTTCAGGAGAGTAATTGCTTGAGATTATTAGTGGATGTCCTTTGTCATATTGTTCAAGCAATAACCTGTAAAGTAATTCTGATTGGGCAAGAGAGTTATCTTTAATATCCATATCGTCAATAATTAATACTTGACTTTTAGTTAAGGGGTTCTCAGGAACATAATCATAAAGAGAATCTTGAATAATTCCTAAGAATTCTCCATTTCGTCCATTTGCATAAGCAACTCTCCTTTTCCCCTGCTTTAAATTTCTGGCAATTCCCACAAGAAGATGTGTTTTTCCATTTCCAAATCCTCCATAAATGTAAGCTCCCAAAGGGGAATCTTTATCAATCTCTCTCATAAATGCCAATGTTTTTTTTTCAAGTGGCAGTTTTGCATTAAAATTATCTAAAGAACATCCATCTAAAACCCAATGCCTTTTTGGAGGATTAAAATGAATTTTATCTTTTATCATAAAATTTATCTATTAACAATTTATAAGTTTTATTGTCTTAGGAAATTTTTGATATAAGTTTCTTATCTTTTCTTCTCCAATAATCTTCACATATTGCCCCTCCAAGAAATACTAATCCAATAAGTTCTTTGCAATGCATATCAGAAAGGCTTGCAACTGTAGCGATATCTAAAGTTCCATTTCTTAAACCTCTTTCATCATTGCGTAAAAATCCAATTATTGAAGGAAGAAAACCTATTCCAAAAGAAAAAGAGTATTTAGTAAATGTTGGAGCCTCTTTTAAGAGCATCATTGCTACTGCAGGAATTATCACAGATGCCCCCGCATCTCAATAATCTTTTCCAATTTCTTTTAAATAATATCCTGGTTTTTCAGAAAAAGAATTCCATCCATTAGTAGAATATCCCTGAAATTTTTTAATTAAGCCTTTCATAAAAATATAAGATTAATCATATATTTAAAATTATCTTTAAATTACTTATTTAGCAAGAGATTTTCTTTTAGGAGCTGTTTGTTTTTTTTGTTTTCCACCTTGTAGATGTTTTGTTTTTTTAGCAGTTTCCTTGGCTCTTTTCTGACCTTCTTCTACAACAGAAGATTTTTTTTCTTTTTTCTCTTCAGAAGTTTCTTGAGCAGGCTCAACAACAGTCTCTTTTTTTTGCTCTAATTCAGCAACTTTTTTCTTATTTTTCTTTTCTTCAAATTTTTCTTTAGCTAAATTTTCAAGTTTCTCCTCACGATTTTTCTTAAATCTAAGTTTTTCAGGAAGCTCGCTAAGTCTAACCCTTACAATATCATTTCCATCCATATCTTTGCTTTTTACTGCCTTAATTTTCACTTTTGCAGGAGGTTTCTTAATACCTCTAAACCAAACAAACTCATTTAAATAATTATCAATCTTAATTTTCTTTAAATCCCTGTCATAAATTTTCATATGCTTAGTTAAAAATTCTTTTATTGTTTTTATTGCCTTATTTGCTCGTTTATATCTCGGAACCTTTCTCCAGCTAAATCTAAGGGGGATTATATATTCTCTTTCAATTTCTTCACTAGGCGAGGATAAACTTTTTTTAGGAGGCATTTTATTTTTTTAGATATTTTAACTTTACTTTTCTTTTATTTAATTCAAGCTCTGAAAATTCCCTAAAACTTGAAGAAACTATCTCTGCAATATTTCCTTTTCCTAATACTCTATATTCTTCAATCATTTTAACCTAAGTGTGATTTTCTCATTTTTCTTGGTTTAATTTTTAATTTAGTTCTTCTCCAAGAACGTTTATTCCTTGTCAAAGTAGAAGGATGAATTTTTTTTCCTACACCATATTTTTTTAATACAGCCCAGACTGGAGCCCATTTTGCTTGTCTTGCTTTTTTTGCAAGTTTAATTTTTTTTTCAGTATTTTTTATTGGCATTTTTAATTAGGATAATATGGAACATTTAATTCTCCTATTTTTTTTTCAAACAAATTTATTTTTTTATAATCTTTTTTAAAATATTTAGCTTCAACTAAAACAATCCCTTTTTTTGAAAGTGTATTTACTTGAGAACCTAAATCTCTTTCAAACTTATTTATCTCTTTTATTAAATTAGATAATTTAGCAAGGCCAAGATTCTTAGTTTTTAAAATAGCTCCATAATCTAAAATAGGCATTTTATTTTTTATCCCCCAATTTAATTGATTTTAAAAATTCCTTGCCTTTTTGGGTTAATTGTCTTCCAAATCTCTTTCCTTTAATTCTTTTATCATCTTTAAAAATTTCTGTAAAACCTGCTGAATCAGCTTGTTGTAAAATTGTCCTTATTATTTTTCCTCCAGCTCTTTTAAATTTTTCAGGCTTAAATCCCCTATCTTTCTTACTTCCATATTTTGTTCTTAATCTATTAACCCCAAGTGTTTTCTTCAAATATAAATTTCTTAATATACTTGCTGCCCTTTTATACCAAAAATCAGGCTCATCTATTGGTCTTTCTTTTGCAGGACCAGATTTAACAAATTTAGCCCATTCAGGTTCTTCAAATTCAGGAATTTTTTTTAATGCTTCTGCTAAATTAATATTATATTCTTGTGGATTGCTATCATAAATTGGATTGTATATTTCTTCGTTCATTTTAATTCATTCCTTTCGGAATTAAAACAGCTCTTAAAAGCCTAAGAAAAATAGATATAATGAGTTTATAAGTTTTTCTTGTTCAAAAATATTAACTTAAAGTTTTAAATCCTTATATATATCTAAGAATCTTATATAATTTATGGAACTATTAAAACAAATCAAAGACAAAAAATTTCCAGAAGATGAATCAACTTTAAAGATTAGAAAAGCATCAAGAGCTATTCTTTTTGATGAAGATAACTTAATTCCTTTATTATTTGTTACAAAATATAATTACTATAAACTTCCCTGTGGAGGCATTAATAAAGGAGAAAGCAAAGCAAAAGCATTGATTAGAGAATGTCTTGAAGAAACTGGTTGTGAAATTAAAGTAAATGGTGAAATTGGTAAAATTATTGAATTTAGATCAGAATGGTGTTTGAAACAAATATCTTATTGTTATTATGGAAAAATAATCTCTAAGGGTAAATCTGATTTTACTAAAAAAGAGTTAGGTGAAGAATTTAAAATTGTATGGTGTTCTTTAAAAGATGCAATTTTAAAAGTTAGAAATGATAAACATGAAAATTATGAAGGCTCTTTTATTCAAAAAAGAGATTTAGTTTTTCTACAAAAAGTTAAGCAAATGTTACAGGCAAATTAACCTTGCCTTACTTTTTTTAAGCAAATAGTATATCCAATTATCCTTGCTTTAAACTTTTTTCCAAGTTCATTGAGAATTTCCTCTGTCATTTTTTTAACTTCCTCTTTTCCTTCTTTACCCTCTTTTCTTGCATTTTTTAAAACAGAAATTTTTAAATCTTTATTTTTTTCAAAATAAATTTTTAAAGAAAGAATAAATCCTTTTGTAACCCCTTGCTTCCCTATTTGAAAATTAGATAGTTTTCCTTGCATTTTAAATCTTAATTCATCCCAAATTCATCAAAATATTTAATTATCTCTTTTCTTTGAATATTAATTATTTTGAATTTTTTTATGCCAAATGTTCCTAATTTCATTCCCTTTTCTTTGTATATATCACTTCCTTTAAATTTATGAACAATTACATCTAACTTATTATCTCTCCAATCTTGACTATAATTTGCACATAAAATAGCTGCCTCTTTTATATCTCCTCTTTGAGGTTTTTCTTTTATATTCACAAACGGACTTCCTGGATTTTGGGTATGCAAAACTATCTCATTAGATTCTATCTGAGAAATTAACTCCTCATTATTTTTTGCAGTTTTCCCTAATAAAACTGTTGTTCCGTTTTTTGTCAAGAATTGTCTAAATTTTGGTGCCATAAATAAAACAGTTAGTATGGTTTTTATATGTTTCAATTAAAGC
>CAZRJS010000028.1:0-14291 GCA_964600565.1 Candidatus Woesearchaeota archaeon
CTTTATCATTATCTAATACTGTGAACTACCCACAGGCTAAACCCTGTGGGATTTCCTTGTCCATTAAATTTTTCTTTCATTCACTCTCCTTTACTTGGAGTCTGATATATTGTATTTTATACCTATTATAAAGACAAGCTATCTCATCTGTAAACATTATAGCATTTTTGGAATTGTTTGTCAAACATTATGATTATATAATTTATTCATTATATAATCATAATTTTTTACTTTATGAGGTAATAAACAATTACTACAATCTTTTATTCCATTTATTTTTGTATAATTACCACCACAATCGTCAAAATTATATAAAGGACAAAAACAAAATAGACAGTTAAACTCGTTTATATCTATATTTTTATGACAAGGAAAATATTTACATTCTTTGTTTGAAAAAAATTTATGACTTTGTTCACACTTCACACTGACCTCCCTGACATCCCTGTGAGGCTAAAGTGTCAGCATCAATATATGCTTGTTTAGTTAATTCATTCTCCCAATCTATAAAACTTATATTTTTTCTAACTCTCCACCACTTATGCAATGTACTCACATATTTTAAACAATTTGAACACTCTTCTTTTGATTCAAAGTTTGTTGCAAATTTATTAAATCTTCTAACAAAATCTCTTTTCAAAAGACAACTATGACTCTCTGTAAGTTTTTCACCAACACCTAGTGCTGTATTGCAAGCGTTCCATAAGTCACCATTAAATGCAGATTGACCAGCTTCTATTAATGCAGAAGTAAACAACGAAATTTCACCATATTTTTGTATTATTTCTTCATGCGTTAGAACTTCTCTAAACGGAGCTTGTGGATATGCTAGATCACCTGATGAAGATAATAAAGATACTCCACATAAATAGTCTTGATTGTTGAAAATATAATCTTCCACATCTTTCCAATTGTCAACAGTTATAGTATTTGATACATTATGTCTTAATTTTGGGTGTATTGAAATTTCTTTATTAGTTCCTTCTTCTATCCAAGTTTGTTGTACTTTTTTTACATACCCTAATTGCTTTACTCCTAACAAATCCTTTTTATATAATGATTTATCATCACCATCTATAGGGAAAGCTACTACAATATCATTATCACTCCAAACAGAATTTTCACACATTTCTGGATTGAATTGCAACATCAATCTGGCTATTTCAGTTTCTTTATTAAATTGAACATGTCTTATATATCTTTTTGAATGGCTACCATGTATTCCAGATGAACATCCTAATAGCACAGATGAATTTCCACTTGGCTTTATTACGGTAGTTCTTTGAGCTTGATTTACACCTATAATATCTGCAACTTTTTTATTCCAATATTTTACAATCTTTGCTCCTTCTATTAAAATTTCTTCATTAAATAGTATATTTGGATTATTCATCATTCCAGTTATACCAACACCTATAAGAGAATCTCTTTCAACTATTTCTCTTGTGGCATCTTTTAAAAATTTAAAATCTGTATATCCAGCTTGAAGTGTTCCCATTATAGAAGCTAATTTACATTGATTAAAAAATATCTCTTTCGTAGTAGATTTAGAACCATTAATTTCAGTTAAGTTACATACCCCAAAACCGCTTCTACCATCTTCTGTTTGAGGATATAATCCGACTTCGACGCATGGATTATATAAAAATTCTAAATCGTCAGTCCATATAAATCCGGGTTCACCTATATCTTTTACAGATTCCATTATATTTGCAAATTCTTCTCTTGTAGTCTCACCTCTAGGTAATACCGCACTATTGTTACTCCTACTTCTTTGCGGATTACTTATAAACCAATCTCCAATTTTAGCTGTTATCATATCCTCGTCATCTCTTGAAAACATACATATAGTAGCACTTCGTCTAACACCTCCAGAAATAACTGCATCGGCAATGTGCATAGTTATATCATAAGCAACTATAGGTCTAATTTTAGTTTCTCCATTTTTAATTTCATTTTCTAATAATTCTTCTACTTTACTTATAGCTTTTTTTAAAGGCTCTGAGCCGGGTGCTTTCCATCCACCACTAATAAAACTTCCTTTTTGACGTATTTTACTATAATCAAAATAAACTTTTCTTCCTCTATATTCTGGATATACTCCACCATCTGAAAAATATGAAGATAGTAAAATATCAATAGCATTACTCCAACCTTCTATACTATCAGGCACAACATAAATTTTTGATTGTTTCTTCCTTTCTTCTATATTTGGTAACATAGCGATATGATGTTTCTGTACACTAAATCCTACTCCTGCTCCCGATAATAATAAATAAAATGCCCCACCAAAAAAATTAGGTCTATTACAATAAGATGCTGTACAATTGAAAAGTCTTGAAACATGTTTTTTTAACTGTTCGCCTCCAAATTGCAAAGCTCTTTGAGAACCTAAAAATAATTTATCTTTATATCCTTTATCAACTTCTTCCATTAATAATTTTAATTCTTTAGTTAATTTATTAGAATATCTATCATAGTGCATATCCATGACTCTATCTGTAGCCTCGTTCCAATTTTCATATCTACCTAAATCTACGTCATACCGACTATAACCTTCGTAAAACTTAGTGTCGCTCATTAATTTTGTAAATTCATCCATAAATCATCCTCCAATTATAACTTTAATCTATAACCTGTTTATTTATCCATCTATTAGCCTCTGAAATTTTCATCATTTTATTGTCAACCTCTAAAACTGGAACACTTTTTATTCCATTTTTTTCTAAAATTTTAATATCATTTATTTCTTTATATTTTATACCCTTCTTATCCATACTATTTTTTAACAATTTACAATATGTACATGTCGATGTTGTATAAATTTTAATCATTATATACCCCCATTTTTAAATGTTGACTTGTATTATATTTCTCAATAGTTGTTTTGATTTGTCTAAATCATTATTTACAATTACATAATCCGCTATGTCTATATCGTCATAACTAAAATCTATGAAATTATAAAGCATACGTTGCTTAGCACTCTCTAATCCGTCTCTTTTAATCAATCTTTCAGATATAATTTCTTGATTGGAATATATATAAATAACTACAACATTTTCTTTTGTAAAGAACTTTATAACGTCAAGGACACCTTTTCTACTTAATGTTCTATAAACATTTGGAGATTTAGCAAACTCGTCTAATGTCGTCCAATATGTTGATCCACGATGTGAGTCATCTTTAACTGGTGAATCATTAAATTCTCCGATATTAATTTCATCAACAAATTTATATGAATTATTTTCGGATTCTCCTTTTCTCATTTTTCTAGTAGTACTAGAAATAGCTTCTTCAATTCCATGTTCATAGAACACGTCTCTACAGACACTATCTTTACCAGAGCCAGAAGCTCCGATTATTGCGTATATCATAAACACCTCCTTATTATTTATTATTTAAAACAATTTGATGAAAAATTACTTATATCATAAAACGCATAATATAACTTTGGTAATATTTTCTTAGCATACTTAAATGTTTTTCTAGGGTCTATTCTAGTTATAGCTTTACCGTTTCTACTTTCAACACTTTCAAGTATAGATAAATCTACATGATTTCTTAATGACGGAACTACAATATAATCTAATATATCCAACTCTTCTTCTGTAAAATTATATTCATCTCTTAAAACGTCGTGCATTTCACCAGACAATATTTTACTATAAAAATCATTCATCATTATAATCACTGGCATCATAATTGGTAATTAACACTTCTTTAGTTTCAAAAGACTCATCTACAACTCCTCTACAATTACTCCAACTGTTGTTGTAGCTTATGTCCAAATTATAAATGTTATATTTAGCCATCCAAGCAATTAAATGAGCATTTGTCTCATTTTTATTTACAGTAACATTACTCATTGCTATTTTATAATTTTTAGAGTTTAAATCATCAATTAAATCATATAGAGCGATCTCTTCCTTTATTTTCCAATTACTATTATATTGAGCCGAGCTTATTAAGTATGGTGGATCTATATAAACTAATTTATTTGTACCATCTTCATCAAATTTAAAATCTCTGAAATCTTTTGTGAACATTTCAACCTTTCTATCATTAAATGAATTAGCAAAAGCAACTAATCTATCACATCGTTTATCGGTTAATTTCTGTTTGTTATGTCCATAAGAAGCATTAAATTCTCCTTTAGAATTGAATCTAAATAAACAATTTATAGAATTATTTATCAATAACAGTAACTTGATAGGAGATCCATCTAAATTAAAATCCTTTCTTAACTTATAGAAACCTTCTGGATTATTTTTATCTAAACCATAAAGTCCATTCAACATATTTAATACCTCAACAATGTCATCAACATAAGCTCCGTTAATTATAAAATTATTTAACATCATCAATTCATAACTAGAATCATTCAACTTTATATTGTTGACTTTTAAATTTGATGATATTACACCTGTTCCAGCAAATAACTCAATAACTTCATCAACGTCAGTGGGAAGTTTAGGAATTATCTGTTTTAATAACTTACTTTTATTTCCTGCATAATACATGTATGCAGGTATGTACTTTTTTGTCATATAACACCCCCTTCATTAATCAAAAGATTTTACTTCGCCATAAAATAAATTCTCTTGTTGTATTTTCTTATTAAAATTTAAGTCTTCTGAATAAAAATTCTCTTTTTTGATTTTATCTTGATTTTTTAGATATTTTACTTTATTGGATAAAAATCCTCCGGTATAATTTCTTATTTTAGATATTGGTATTTCAGACTCTCTATTTTTTATGTATACATATATATCTTGTATTAAATCATTATATTCTAAGGATTTGTCCATAGCTAATATATGTCTTGCAGTACCTCTAAAATCTCTATAAACCCAATGGGCAATAAACTTCAATAATTCTTCACCGTCAATAACTTCTTCGTAATTCACTTGTGTCACCTCCTAAAGTACACATTTACAATTTAATATTTATTCACATAACACCCCCTTCAATATCGCATAATACATTATAACACACTTTTTTCACTTTGTCAACTGTTTTCTTTTAACTAAATTTTTTAAACAAATTAGAAAAATATTGTAAAAATTAATAATAGTCAATATCCATTATGAATATTAAACTAGATAATGTTTTGCCAATTCTTGCCTATACTGCACAGGTACAACATTGTACCTATACAACGGCCACAGGTACAATGTTGTACCTCGCTTTTGCCCCGCAAACTCAATATCCTCAATGGTTTGCGTGGTTTTATTGCATCATGTCTCTATTAGATACTACAAATGACTATAACTTATCCTATTTGTGTACCTTAATTTATTAATTTCATAAATTCTTTTTAAGTATTCTATTTCTTCTAATGTTAAATATTCGTTTAAATCTTCTTTAAATAATGTATATATAGTATAATCTATTTCTCCTTGCATATAAGCATAAACTGGATTTATAAATATTATTAAATCATTATTAATTTCTTTTATATACTTTATTAAATTATTTTTTTGTAACTTATTTAAGTATTGAAAAAATCTTTTTTCTGAAAGCTCAATTACATTTGTTAATTTTTCAGTTTCTAAAAAATTACTATCTTTTCTATTGCGTTCTCTTATGTCTGAGTATTTTGTAAGAAATCCTAATAATTTATCATATCTTCCAACATCATTAAATGTAAGTTCTTTCGGAAAATCCTTTTTTTTATTTCTAATATAAAAACTATCAAAATTTAATTTTAGCATATTTCTTTTTTTTAATTTTAAATTAATTAACTGCACCAACTCTTCTACTGATATACTTTTATTGTCTTTATTAAATTTACATTGTAAATCTTTTAATATTTCATTGTCAATAACCTTCCTAGTAACTCCTGTTAAAATTGCACTATTTTTTGTCCCATATTTTTTTCTTAAATCAATTAATTCATCTATATATTTATCTCTAAAAACATCAATCCTACTAATGTCTACAGTTACACCATCATCCTGATCCGTTACATCACCGTTTTTATAAAATGGTGAATTTGTTCTTAATGTTAATAAATTTGCTAAAGAATACTCATATTCTTTAAATAATAATTTACTCATATGTCCCCCTTTATAATTTTATTTTGTGTTTTTTATATTTACATTAGTTAAAGAAACTTTTTTACAGTCTTTATTATATATAATTTATTTTTTTACTTGTAATATAGCATATTTTAAATGCTATGTCAATTATTATTTTTGTGGACTCAAATTCAATTTTATATACTATTATATATATATAGATATGAATTAAAAGGAGGTATACTTTTGGCAAAAGTTAGAAATATTGTAATAGATATAACTAAATTAGAATATAAAGAACCTATGAATCCAAAATCTTTTAATAATTTGTTATATATGAATTATAATAAAATAGAAATAATACAAATGTATAATTCTCTGTATAAAAATTTCATAAGTTTAAAAGCTATGATGCAAGAAGTAGAAGTTAAAACTAATTTATATAAAGATAAATTAATAAAAAATAACATATCATTAGAATTAAATGAAGACGAAACAAGAGAATATGTTGCAAAAACAAGAGCATTAATAAGATCAGCAACAAAGACATTTGAAGATGAGTTTCTTAAAGAAGTAGCTTCATATGATGAGATTATGAACTATCAAGTAAATGTTCAATTAGAAAAACTTAAAAATTCATATAAAAATTCAACAGAATTTAGTTTAATAAAAATAAATCAAGAAATTGAAATGTTAGAAGATCTCCTTCATAGAACATATAATTCAAATTTATTATTAAAAGAAAAGAATAGAAATGTATTAAGTTTAACATCAGAATTAAGACAACAATACGCTTCTAAAGAAAAAATACTAGGAAGAGATGTAAAAAGAACAGCACATTTGAATGTTGATAAAAAAGTTGATTCTAGTAAGTCGGAAATAGATTGGAAAGATTTAAAAGATGGTGTTATTGTAATGGGGGATTGATATTATGTCTTTTAACAATAGACAAAAAAAAGAATTTGAATCAATAGAAACTTTATTAGATATAATAAATACTGATAAAAAAAACTTTGAAAATAATATAAAAACATTATCTAAAAAAGAGAACGAAATAAAAGCAGTGTTATCATTTGATGAAGATTATACTACACATGAAATAACATATTGTGAAAATTTAAAATTAAAAGTTGAATATATATTAGACCCAGTATTTGAAAAAATAATAGATTCGGCATTTAAACATTATATACAATGGTTTGAAGATGTAAATAATTTTGATGATAAGGGAATTTCATTAACTCCAACACAAATGAAAATGGTGTATTGGATGATGTATAAAATAATAAGAAAGAAATCTATGGACGACATATATACGGTAATAATGCCTAGAGGTGGAGGGAAATCATTTATAATAGCTTCTTTGGCTGTATTCTTTAGTTATTTTCATAATGAATATTGTATAAATAAAAAAGATGATAAATATAGTATCCTTATAACTTCACCATCAGACAATAACTTATCTCAATTTCTATCATATATAAGAGATTTTGTAGATAAAGCAAATCAAAGAACAACTACAAATATATCTGTTAGTAGAAACAATGATGAATTAATAAGACTTAAAAATAATGATATATTATTTAGTGAAATATATTTTAGACTTGCTGGAAAAACAGCAAAGAATATTGAGGGTGTCCATGTAGATTTGTTATTAGGTGATGAATTTAAAATGGTTGAAAAGGCAAGTTGGGATACTTCAATACTGCCTTGTTTAAATGGTAAAAATGGTTTACCAGTTTGTATATCATCTACTGATGAATTTTATACATTCTTTCAATATTTATGTGAAGAGAATATAAGACTTGAAAATATTGATGGAGAAAAAAGACATTTTCAAGGTAATGTTACAAAATTAGCAAAAGAAAGACCAGAATATGCTTTATCAGTTTCAAGAGCTAAAAAACAATTGGGAGAACATAGTATTGCGTATCGAACTCAATACGGTTGTGAATTTATAGGCAAAAAGAAACAAGGATTTTTTAATTATGAAGCATTAGATGATATTGGAGTATTTAAAAACTATTATAATAATATAGATTTATTTTTAAATAATCCTAAATATGTATTAATATTAGGTTGGGATTACGCTCCTATACACGATAATAGTATGCTTACCATAAAAGCATTAGAGGAAGAGTCTGGTACGCTTAGAAAGCTACATTTTGTGCGTCAGGTGGTGTTGAACCAGTCAAGAGACGTACAGATAGATACTATAAAAGAACAAGTTAGAAGAACAATAGACGTTATAAAAGAATATAACATACAAGCTATAGCACTTGATGCAACAGGAGCAGGAGCTAATTTAAGAAATATATTAATTGATGAATTATTGGAAAGAGAAGATGTCGATATAGATTTCAATAAAATAATAGAAGTTAAGTTTTGCTTACAAAATAGGATCGACATATTAGATAATTATTCTAATAGATTAAATTCTGGTGTAGAGATATTATTTGAAATTCCAGAATACATTAGAAATAGTGAAAACTTAAAGAGAATGTATAATTATGTTGAGAATAATTTTGATGATGAATCAGAAGTGATAAGATTTTTATATGAACATAATAGATTTAATAGAACATCTGAAATATTAAAAAGTGGTAAAAAGAATATAATATATAAACAAGCTGCAGAATATAAATTAAAAGATGATACAATATTTAGTAGTGCATTAGCAACTCATTTACTTACTTTATTTCCAAAATTATCATATATTGAAAATAATATAGGTAATGTTGATTTTTTATCTACATCAAATTCAAATATAGGGTTTTATTAGGAAGTCGAACTGATAAGGTATCAGACTCCACTGCTAACGGATGTATTCTTACGAATGAATTTCGATTATTCCAACTTCCGCCATATAATAGCCCAAGACTTTAAATTAATGAAGATATAAAGATGGTGCAAATGTATCGTCTTTATAAAAATATAGCAGGAACAATATAATGGAATTATAATTGCCTTGTAAGTAATTTATCACAGTTCAAATCTGTGTTCCTGCTCCAAAATTTACTTGCAAGAATGACTGAAAGGTTAGGTAGCTGACTGCAAATCAGTGCATATGAGTTCGAGCCTCATTTCTTGCTCCAACATTAATAATGGAGGTTATATGATATTACAATCAGAAAATAAATTATACGATTTAAAGTTATATTTTTATGATAAATTAATGTTTAAAGAAAAATATTACGTTAATGTATTAGATTGGTATAAGTCATATGGTTCTCCGAATATGAATATAATTATATATGATGAAGAATTTGAAGAAATAAAAACTATAAAATGTGAGCATTGTATAATCTTAAATAATTATGTAAGAGATGACATTTTATTGGTTAGTAGAAATCCAGAATATGTAAAATTTAAAATCATAACAGGTGGTGAAGAACGTGTTTTATAATAATTACACCAGAGAACAAGAGATAGAGATGGCGAAGAAATTTTACGAAGGTGAAAAATACGACTATCATATAAAAAGATTTGTTTCAGAAGAAAAAATAAAAGCTGATAAATATTTAAAAGAACAAGATTATTTTCCACTACAAACTTATAAAGAGATTATAAATGAACGTGTCGAAATGACTCCAACTGATTTTTCTGTAACAGGTAAAGAGAAGGACTTTTTAAAAAAACATTTTATCGAAGAAGGTTTAATTTTTTCAAAGTTGCCACAATTATATTTAGAACAAGAATTATCTGGTGATGCTTTTTGGAAGGTAAGAGTAAAAGAAAGTATAGAACCTAATTTATTATATGATTTTGATTTTGAATTACTTAGAAGTGAAGAAGTGATAGTTATATTAGACACTTACACTTTAAATCCAATAAAATTTATAAATAAATATGAGATACTTGTTCAAAATGAAGATCGCTCATATCAAACAGAAAAAATAAAAGAAACTTATACTTTAGAAAGTATAAAAATAGAAACTATAGTTCCGTCAAATAAAATGATATTTAAGAATGAGAAATATGAGAAAATAATAGACAATCCATTTAAAGAATATGGAGTAATGCCTATATTATGGTTTAGAGGATATAGAAAAAATAATGATAGATATTCTAAAATACCATCATTTAGTTTAGTAGAGCCAACATTGCAATTAGATTATGACAATACAGACAAAGAGATGATAATTCATAGAAATGCAATGCCTATTGTTGAAGTTAAAAAAGCTATGAGGAAATACGGAAATATAGAATTAGGTGCTGGTGCAGTTTGGTATAGTCGAGGTGACGAGGAATTAAAGATACATACATCGGAATTATACTTGACTGAATTAAATGAAAATTTAAGAATGAAAATTGACGCTATGTATAAATTAGCGAGTTTAGTTCCTATTGGTACTAGAAGTCAAATGTATAGTTCAAGCTCGTCTAAGATAGCAAAATACGCTTCTAAGGAGTTTATAGAATTAACTAAGACTAGACTTGAGAACATAAAAATAGAATTAAAGAAAGTAATAAAATTATTTTTAGAAATAAATGGTAAAACTTATACTAATGAAGAAATTGCTGTTCCTTCTGATATATTATCTATAGATAAAGAAGAGTTGATTAAGAATATAGCAATGGAGTTAAGTCTTGGATTAATAGATGATGTATATGTCTGGAATAAATATTATCCAGAATTAACAGAGGGAGACAGGGCTAGAATAATTAAATTTAGAAAAGAAAATGAAATGGATTCAAATGATGAGAATTTGAATATAGATAATAATGTTAAAGCTGGTGAAATAACTGGCAACAAAAAAACTAATTCTTTAGATAATGAAGACAAAGAAGGTGTAACTTCTAAAAATTAAAATTTTATCTCCTCCCCTATAAAGTTTGTTTTTTTTACATTGATGTAAATATTATTTACATCTTTGTTAAGAACATAAAGAGTAGAGAGGGCTTGGATTGTTTTTACCAAAACTTTCGACATCGAAAAGTCGTAAAAACGTAAAAGGATGGTGTTAAATGAAATATCAACTAGACAAAGAAGGAAATAAGGTATTAGATGAAGAAGGTAATCCTATACCTATTGAAGAAAATGATGAAGACAAAAACGGTAGAGCTAGTGACAGAATCAGAACTTTAGTCGGAGAAAACAAAATTTTAAAAGACAATAATAGTTCTATGATTACAAGACTTGAAGTATTAGAAAATACTATTAATAGTTTTGATGACAAGAAGAATGATCCTGAGAAAATAGTATCTGATAAAATAGTTGATGATTCAAACGAATTACAAGAAAGGTTAAAATTGATTGAAGCAAATCAATTTAGCGAAACTAAAAACAATTATATTGAGTCCAATCTTTTAACAGAAGATATGCTAGAAGGAATTACAACATTAAAAGATTTAAACAAAGTTGTAAAGATGGCTACTTCAATTAAAAATGGTATGAAGGGCATAGTCGATGACGAAGCTAATAAAAAGGCTAAAGTAATAATAGCCCAACAAAAAGCTGAATTTAATGGAGATAAAAAAAAGAAAGAAGATAGAGCTATTGAATTAAAAAGTAGTTTAAAAAAACTTAATTTATTATAATAAGGAGGTATTATGGCTAAAGTAACTATTACGGATTACGTTGATGTAATGGATGGAGATTCAGACAATGGACTATTGTTTAAATTATTCACATCAACAACAGATGAGATTAAGGCATTTGAACTTGTGGGTGCTGACGGAGATAAAGCGTTTGGTAAGGCTGCTTCAACAAATGAGGCTAGATTTTTAGTTATAGGTGCAGGAGTTTTTGGTAAAACTGCTGGCAAAGGAGAAGCATTAGCTTGTACTAGATTGGCAGAGGTGAAATTATCGGCAGCTTTAAATATAGGTACTAAATTGTATCTTGCTAATACTACTGCTGGTGTTGCTGGAGAATTAGTATCTGATTTAGCTACGACAGAGTTAGATTTGATTCAAGAGGTAGGAGTAGTTGTAACTGATAAAACTGGTGGGGCAACTTCTAAGTTTGCATTGATAGACATTAGACCATCAGCAGTAATACCAACAACATAAGAATAAATAATAAGGAGGTATACATAAATGGCACAATACGGATACGTTGTTGATACGCTATTGCCTTTGTTTGATAACGAGACAAGCATAACTGGTGAAGATGGTGTTCAAACATTTGAAGAATTAAGAAAAGAGATAGAATTACTTTCACCATTTGAAGTATTTAGAGTGGTAATAAATTTGATAAATAACTTTCCTAAGATTAATCCTGTTTTAGATGCGATTACTGAAAATGGTAGTGAAGCAATAATTTCTGAGATATTTATGGAAGGAGAATTTACAAAATCTACAGACATGGCTAAAGGTAAAAGTTCTAAACCAATCAAACGAAGTATCGCTATACCAGTAGATACTTATGATTATTTGATTTCTGTTGATTGGATAATGTATGAAAAAAATCCACAAGGATATATGGATAAAATGATTCAGTCAGTTATAGAGTCTTATCAAAAGATATTGACTAAATTGGCTATGGAAGCATTGATGGTAATGCCTACAGTAACAGACGATCCTAAGATTTCATCATTTTATTTTGATACATCAGCTTGGACTTCTGGGAAAGAAATAATTCCATATCCAAATGGATTTAAAACTTTTACATCTAGTGAAACACATTATAAAGGATATTCTGCATATTCAGAAAACATATTATTTGACTTAAAGCAATTAATTACGTCTAAAGGATATGGTAAGAGCGGAGTTACTTATTTAGCAACAGCATCAACTTGGAGAAATTTCCAGAAACTTAGCGATTGGTCTAGTGAGACTAAACATATGTTTGAAGTTGACAATGGATTTTTTACAGGTAGAAGCGGAGATCAATACATTATAGTTACTGACGGAGAGATGGCTGACGACTATATTGCTTGTCTTGATACTACTAAGAAAATTCTCAAGAAAAGAGAAGACGAAGATCCTAAATTTAAAGGATTGTATACAGGATTTAGTGAAATGTCTAAAAATGTAGCAATTAAAAAGGCTGAATTTAAGTTAATTGATGTTGGTTACGGAATACAACAAAGAGGAGCTGGTGCTTTAGCTTATGTTGGAAGTACGACTTACGTTAGTCCTACGTTCTATCAATAAAATATAAATTACATCCTAATAAGGGAGGAGTTTTCTCCTCCTTTATTTTTTTGTAAGGAGGTAAATTATGAAAACTAAAATTAATGAGGTGAGATTATGACCGTAGCAGAAATAGAAACTCAAATAGAAAATCTAATAAAGTCATTATCAGATCCTTCTGAATATGAAATTGATGGTGCTGTCAAAATAAAAAATAAAGTTTCTGATAAAATATCAGCTATAAATGCGTTAAGATTACAAATTGCAGAATTAGAAGACGAGAGTTCTTCTCCTACAGACTTAATCGACAGTCCTTATTATTGAGGTGATGTAAATGAGTAAAAAAATAGAATTTGGTACAGGAGAAGTTTTCTTTTTTGAAATAGAACAATTTACTGGAAATAGAATATCTACCTCATCATTATTAATTGGTAATGATGTAGATAATATAGATTATGAAAATAGAGTTATAACTTTAGAATATGCGATTACAAATACTGATTTTAAATTAAATAAAGATGTTGTTATAAATATTAATAATACAAATCTGTATTGTAGTGGTAAAATAGTAGATGATACAAAAATAAAAATAGATGAAGAATCGGATATTAATATATTTAAAGATTCAACACATGTGTTAAATATATCTTTAGGAGTATCTGCTGGTATATTTAAAGGGGTGTCGTTAGTTCAATCTTCATCATCAGTTGATTACAAAGGTCAATATATAATGCCAAAGGAAGTATATTTTAATGATATAGAGTTAAGTGTACAAATAAGTGAAATGATATTAAACTTATCTGCTATTGATTTTATATCTGGAACATATAACAAGTTTACTAATATGACAACTTCTGGATTTGTAAATAATATATATAAAAAAAACAAAAATAAACCAAAAGATATTTCAATTTTAATATTGAAAAAACTTAATGGTGAAGTAGATGGGAACGAAGAAATTTATTGCCATAGAGTTTCTTCTGGTGAACTTTCTATTCCATTCGCAAGAGATAAGTTTTCAACTAAGAATATAAAATTTAATTTGATGAAGAAAAATACTGGTGATAAAGAAATTGTTCAATATGTAAAAGAATTTGAGGGTGTTTCTTTAGATTATTTATATTTGTTATGGGAAGATAGCGAAGAGTTCTTATGGGAAGATGGAGAAGTGCTTATTACAGATAACAT
>CAZRJS010000029.1:0-13455 GCA_964600565.1 Candidatus Woesearchaeota archaeon
CTTGATTAGTTCCTAAATAAGGCCTATGGATTAAATTTTTAGAACCGATCTGTTCTTCTGCAGTTTTAATAAAGTTTTGGTCGCCATAAAAAATTCTGTGACCAAGACTAAAACCCAAATCATACAATACAGGAATTGCAGAAAGTGAGTTTATCACTGCTGCCTGTTTTTTATCATAACCTGAAATATATTTTTCCATGGCAACAGTTGAGAATGAACTAGCATTAGCTACAAGAGCTACTAATCCAAATGTTACTATAGCTGCTTTTCTGATTGTCATACTATGAGAAATAAAAAATAGGTATTTAAATTTTTCGGATGAGGGTAACTTAAGAGTGGTAAAATAATTTATTCCTTTTGCCCGTGGCGATTGAGTTTAACATTGGGGGATAAAAGAAGTTTCTGATAATATACTACGTTAGCTAGAGGAAAAATTAATTTGGGAGATTTTTAAAAGAAATGTCCTTTTATCCCTTGTTAAGTCGCCCCGAACGAACGTGAGAGATTTGCAAGACCGTTGGTCACAGGAACGATAGTAACGAGAAGTAAAATTTAAGCGGTTATCTATTAACAACTGAAAGGGGCCTAGATCTCCGAAGGACGAGGAGGGGGTTATAAATGCAAATCATACCATGGAATAGAAGAGTTTTTTAACTTGTTTATTACTTCATTTGCAAAATAGGTTTTGTTAATTTCAAAACCTATTTTAGTTGCTATATTTCTGTCATAATCTTTAGCATTTAAATTAAATCCTGTGAAACAGCTAGGTTGTCTTTGACGACAACTGAGATTGCATATGAAATCTGGTTCATTTTCAATAATTTTTAAAGAAATATCCGAATCATCTTTAATTATTAAATCAAAGAGTTTGTATTCTTGCAAAAAATGTTCTTTGCCATACTTTTTATTAATAGTTCTTTCATGTTTTAACAAATCCCTTTTAAGACCTATTAAATGATGTCCTCTAAATGGAATAATTTTTTGTTCCAAATAACTCTCATTTATTTTATGATGTTTATCAAATTCTTCTTTTAGTTTGTATTCGATTGATGCAATATTTACTGTGCAGAACGTGTCATATCCAGTTACAGTGTTCAATAACATATATTACAGGGATGAATAGTGAATTAAAAAGTTTTAGATTTAACTCCTCCTCTTTTTTAGCTTAAATTTTATTCGACTTAACATCGCGATAAGAGAAGTTATGAGCGTAGCGAAGAATTTGGGTGAGCGAGTGCAACGAAGCGAACAGGTTAATTGCTGTTAATTGTCCTAAAGGCTGAGAGCGTAGCGTGGTTGAGGAAAACGAAGTTTTCCGAAGAAGTTTGAGTTGGAGCCCGTACTTAAGACATCTTCTTAAATTGTGTCCATAAAAGACCAATGAATATTGCTGATATTACTAGCATCAAAATACTTCCTATACCAATTGTGAACATGATTCCGTATTCAACAACTGCAAGTACTGTATAAAAAATTAGTGCCCATTTTTTCATCTTCCAAATAAAAAGTAATCCAACTAAGTAAGCTATTGCAAAAAGAATACTTAGTATTGAATACCATAAAGGCACTAATTGACCAACAATGTCAGTAACATCCGGAATCATGGTAAAAAGAGAACCTAATATTTGCAAAGGAACCCCAATGAATCCAAGAATACAAATGATTGTTACTAGAATTGGTCTTTTATTATCCATATAATCTAATTTAAGAATTAAAGGTTATAAACTTTTTTATTTTATGCCCCCAATTCAAATTGCAATTAACATTGGGGGATAAAAGAAGTTTCTGATAATATACTACGTTAGCTAGAGGAAATTTGGGAAAATGCCGAGCCATGCCATTTCTCAGATAATAGCTGTTATACAAGGGTAAAATTCTTTCAGAATTTTAAGCGCAACGTATCCTTGAGTCGAGAAAAAGGCGTTTATTAAGAACAAGGTTCCTTTAAATTAATAATTAGTTGGCAAAAGTTTTATTCTTCAAAAACTTTTTCTGCCCCACAATAAATTTCTTCAACATTAAGAATTATTCCTGATTTTGGATGTGTTGTTGGACTTGATCTTTCATTTTCAACCCATTCAAGAGTATCTTTAAAAATTCGGTCATTTTTATGAAATTCAACAGTTCCTTTAATTTGATATGATTTTTTATTTTCTTTATCTAATACAACAAAAGAAATTTTAGGATTTTCAAGTAAATTTTTTTCAGTTTTAGAGAATTTATTATTTGCTATTAATATTTGATTATCCTTATAAATTTTAAGAAATGTTAAATATATTATGTTTGGAACACCTTCTTTTGTTGATGTTGACAAAATGTGGACTTCTTGATTATTAATAACATCTTGAATATGTTTTGGAATTTTCATATAAAATAATAAATTTTTATAAGTATATAAAACTTTTATCCTTTTTGAATCATTAAAGCCTTTTTCTCAATTGCGCATAACATTTAGATTAAACGAGGTTTTTCTCGAAGAGAAAAATATGGGAAAATTCTGGTGCTTACGAAAAACACGGGCCATAACGAGAGCCTGCAAGGCGTGGCAAAATTACTTCGTAATTTTGAGTTACAAAACAGCACGGTACTAAACTAGTGATTTCCAATTCTCTTTATAATAAAGAAACTTTTTATTGAAGTCTTCTTTGGAAGTAATTTCCACATCTAAAGATTTGAGTTTATTCTTAAGTTTTTCAAATTCATGTTCTTTTTCATCTTCAGAACACATTTTTTCGAGTTCAATGATATAACCATAACCCTTAGTAAAATCCAAACAAACGGTTATACCCTCCCATTTAAACTCAAATCTTTTTCTAAACCATTTTATTTCAATATTATAACCTAAAGAAAAAAATAATTTTTCTAATTTTTCAAACTCATCTTTATCAAATTTGATTTCGATTTCTTCTCTATGATCATCATGAATTTTTCCTTTTTTCATCCAAATTTTGGAGAAAAAATTATTTCTTTGAATTCTCAAATCTTCATCACAATCAAAATAAAAAGTTTCTTGATAATCTTCTTTAACCAAATAAGCATTTTTTTTAAAGAAATCAAACAATTCATCAAACTTTTCTTTTGAAATAAAACTTCGAATTTCTGTTTCTATATTCATAATATTAAAGAGAATTGAAGTATTAATAAAATTTTGGATTTTAAAGTGTTGTTTTGTAATTATGTATAACATCACCGAGCGACTACTTTTTAGCAATCAAAACACAAATATGGTGTTTGTGGGGTTTGCCATGAGTTTCTTTTTTTATATAATTTTTGTATTCTAAAATTTGCCAATCTTTATATAATTCTTTCAGTTCATTTTTATCAAAAAAATAAAGATTTGGATATTCTTCAAATCCAACATCTTTTTTAGTAAATACAGTGAGTAAATTAATTCCATTAGGTTTTGTATGCTCTTTTATTTTTTTGATTATATCTATAACTTTGTCCTTTGAAATAAGATGTAAAGTGGCAACAGAAATAATAACATCATAATTTTGTTTGAAATCAAAATTAACTATATCAGATATAACGCCACTTACATCTAATTTTTTATCTCTGGCAAATTTTAGAAACTTATCAACAGCTTCTTTTAAAATATCAACTCCAGTGACCTCAAATCTCTGTTTAACTAGAAATAAAGCGTTTCTTCCCTCGCCAACACCAATATCTAAAACTTTTCCCGGTTTTATAATCTTAGGGATTTGAGTCACATATTTATTTGGTTTCAAACCCCACAAACAATCTGTTTTTTTATATTCTTCTGAGATTTTTTGTGTATCTAAAAATGTCATAAATATAGTAATTTTTTTTGATTTTAAATAAATTATTCTCTTGTATCTCAACTAATGCGTTTATATAGGTAGTTTTTCGTTTATTGTATATGAAATTTGAATCATTAAAAATTATTGAGCCCATACTCAAAGCACTTAAAAACGAAGGATATATTGAGCCAACTCCAATACAGGAGAAAACTATCCCCTTGCTTTTGAAAAATAAAGATGTAATCGGAATTGCGCAAACTGGAACAGGTAAGACTGCTGCTTTCGTGATTCCAATTTTGCAAAAATTGCAAAAAAAAAGGCCCAAAACAAAAGATCCCCTAGCATTAGTTTTGACTCCCACTCGAGAATTAGCAGCACAAGTTGGAGAAAGTTTTAGAACATATGGTTCATTTCTTAACCTTAATTATTTGGAAGTTTATGGAGGAGTGGGAATAGCACCTCAAATCAAAGGATTAAAAAGAGGCATAGATATCTTAATTGCAACTCCTGGAAGATTACTTGATTTAATGAATCAAGGAAAAGTTAATTTAGAAAAGATAGAATTTTTTGTACTTGATGAAGCAGATAGAATGTTAGATATGGGATTTTTAAGAGATGTAAGACAAATTGCCTCAAAACTGCCCAGAAAAAAACAATCATTATTCTTCTCTGCAACTATGTCCAATGAAATTGTTAAATTAACTCAAGATTTCTTGGAAAATCCTGCAAAAGTCGAAATAACACCCCAGTTTACTCCAGTAGACAAAATCGATCAATCAGTATTCTTTGTAGACCAAAATAATAAAGTAGAATTGTTTTTTGATTTATTTTATCAAGAAAAAATGGATTGTGTTTTAGTTTTTGTTAAGGGTAAACATAGGGCAGACAAAATTGCCAAAATTTTGAGCCAAAATAAAATTCCCACAGATTCAATTCATGGAAATAAAAGTCAACCTCAAAGAATAAGAGCACTAGATGATTTTAAGAGAGGAAAAGTAAAAGTTTTGGTCGCAACAGATATTGCAGCAAGAGGAATTGATGTTGAGAATATCAGTCATGTTGTTAATTTTGATTTGCCTAATGAAACAGGGAATTACATCCATAGAATTGGTCGAACTGCGAGAGCAGGAAATGCTGGAGTGGCATATTCATTTTGTGCAGCAGAAGATAGAAATTTCTTAAACGAGATAGAACAAATAATCAGGAGAGAAATACCTACCAAACAACACAAATATCATTCCCAAAAAGCCAAAGATGCAAAAGGTGTTAACGCAAAACCAAGGCCAAGAACACAGCGCTATAATCGTATAAATAGAACTGATTCAAGAAACTCTCATCCACGAGGAGGAAGAAATAACCAGGAGTTAAATTCAAATCCTCGGACAAGAAGATCAAGAAGAGATGGGAATAACCCAAAAAGAAGAGGTCCAGGAGTTAGTAGACCAAGAAAAGGTTCAAGTTTTGGCAAGATGGGTCAGAGAAAGTTTAGTTCCAAAAAACCTCGAGGAAGAAGATAAGGTAATTAAGAGAGGTAAGTTTGTCTATCCAAAGATATCTTCGATTATTTTTGTATCTATTGTTTTAAATATGCTTTTCTCGGTGGTTATAATATCTTCCACTAATTTCTTCTTTGATTTTTGTAAATCTAGGATTTTCTCTTCTATGGACTCTTTTGCAATCATTTTATACACAAAAACTGGTTTTTTTTGACCTATTCTGTGGGCCCGATCCATTGCTTGCATTTCAACAGCAGGATTCCACCAAGGATCAACAATAAATACATAATCTGCAGAAGTTAAATTTATCCCAAGTCCTCCAGCCTTTATGCTTATTAAGAAAGATCGAGCGCTTTTTTCTTCTTGGAATTCTTTTACTATCTGCTCCCTATTTTTTGAACTCCCACTTAAATAAGAATATTTAATTTCTTTTTTCTCAAAACGTTCTTTAATTATATCGAGCATTTTAACAAAAGAAGAAAAGATTAGAACTTTATGCCCTTCAGCCATAATTTCTTCTACTTTCATCATGAGTAAATCGAATTTTCCACTACTCCCCTGATATTCTGGATTTACCATTTTTGGATGCAAACTAAGTTGCCTTAGTTTTGTTAATCCTTGAAGTATTTTCATATGGGATTTGCTTAATCCCTTATCTTTTATGCTTTTTGATATCTCCGAGCTATAGTGATCTTTCCAAGTATTATATATCTCTGATTCTTCTTCCAAAAAATCACTTTTTAGGACTATCTCTGTTTTACTTGGAAGTTCTGTAGCAATTATGCTTTTATTTCTTCGTAATAAAAATGGACTAATTAATTTTATCAATTTACTCGCTGCTATTTTGTCTTTTTCCACTTCAATAGGAATAAAAAAACTTTCCTTGAAGGATTCATAAGTTCCAAGATAACCCGGACTAAGAAAATTAAAAATGCTCCAGAGTTCCATAAGATTATTCTGTATTGGAGTTCCAGATATCGCTAATTTGTTCTTACCTCGAAGTACAGAGACATTTCTTGCATTAATGCTTTGAGGATTCTTAATTATATGAGCCTCATCAAGGATTATATATTCGAACTCTTTTAATACAAAAAATGCTAAATCATTTTTTAAGATTCCATAAGTGGTTAAGATTACATCATTTTTCTCGAGGATATTTAAGAATTTTTTTTGGTTCTTTTCCCTTGTAGGCCCGTAATGTATGTAGGTATTAAGATCTGGAGTGAATTTTTTTATCTCATTTCTCCAGTTAAATACAAGTGATGTTGGGACTATCACCAAAGTAGTTTTTTTATTTTTCACTCTTTCCTTTAGTCCTTGTAGTAAGCTTAGAGTTTGTATGGTTTTTCCTAGTCCCATATCATCTGCTAAAATTCCATTGAAACCATAATCTCTTAAGAAATTTAACCAGTCATAACCTGCTTTTTGATAGTCTCTCAGTTTTGCATTTAAATTTTTTGGAAGGGCGATTGAAGAAATTTTATCAAACCCTTTGAGCCTGTTAATTGCTGATTTTACCCCATTATCTACATCTGTTTTGTTAGATAACTGGGTTAGACTTTCTAAAACTGGCATGTGATATTTGGATAATTTTACCCCATCCTTCCCTATTGAAAAAAGTCCTCTATATGCTTGAAGCTCACTTATCCAATTTTTAGGTATTACTCCTTTTTCTCCACTTGATAAATCTACAAATCTTTTACCCTGAAAAACTGCTTCCAATACTTTTTCCATTTCCACCCTATTTTTTCCAAATCTAACCTCTCCCTTGATATTAAACCAGTCAGTATTACTTTTAACTTCCATGGTCATTCCTGCCTTTCTTTTGGAAACTTTGAAATTAAACAAACTTTCTTCCCCTAGAACTTTAATTCCTTGACCTGTGATTAATGGACAAGAATAGAGTATAAAATCTATTAAATCCCCCTCTAATTGGAATTCATCATATTTACTAGAAGCCACTATTTCCTGCTTGTTTAAAAATTCTACAATTCGTTCTTCCTTTTCCAAATCACGAGAAACATCATAGATAGTTTCTCCATCAACTAGCATCAGATTTCGAGTAGAGGAAAAATAATCTATTTCTCTTCCCCCATAGTTAAACCTCAAATTGATTTTGACTGAATTTCCTGTTCGCTCCAAATAGATTTTAGGTTGAGGGATAACAGATTTCTCTTCTCTTTTCAAATCACTAGCTATGCTAAATTCAAAAGAATTTAATATTTCCTGATAGTATTTGGAAAAGAAAGTTCTTAATTCACTTTCATTTAAGGTTATTTCTTTTGGGAAACGAATTATATTTTTTACTGCATTAAGATTTTTTGTTTTTTTGTGTTCATAAAAGCATCTCTCTTTACTATCAAATATCCATAAGCTATTTAGGCCAAGGTCAGAGATTTTCATATTCACAAGGTTTAATTTTCTCTTACCTGATACGAAAAATGGCTTGATGCTATAAGTTTTATCTGCATTTCTTGTAGCTTCCCACAAAATATAGAATTTCTCTTTTGCAAAAACTGCTCCTAAAATGAGTTCTTGCTCATTGAAATAAAGTTCTTTAAATATTGGCATCATGAGATCTGTACTTGAATCATAAAATTTTTCTTTCAAATTACTTCTTGCAAAATTCTCCTTAGTTATTACAAGACTTAGAAGATCTTTTACTCTCTGACTTACTTTGAGTTTGTCAAAATTGAAATCTTTTCCAGTAAATTTCATGGGGGCAGAATTTGATCCATCTTTTTTGAAGACCCCTCTTTGAAGCATTAAGCTTTGGGTGTTTTCATTAAAATTCTCAAAGTTGAAATAGATGATATTTTTCTTTTCTGTTTCCTTTATTTTATGAAAATATTCCTTGAAATAATTTATCCCTCCTTGATTTTTTTTGTCTATCTCTTGTTTTTTAAGAAGAGTTTTGGGCCTAGAATTAAAGTCATTTTTCTCATTTTTTAGCATTTTACGAATGAGAACAGCTCCAGCATGAGCACAAGCTTTTGCTTCAGTTTTATTATGTGGACAAGTGCAATAATGAAACATATTGTCATTCATGACCTCAATACTTACATCATAGGTGTTATTCCCAACCTTAATTAGAACATTATTTTCATTTTTAGTATCAACTATTTCTTTTGTTATACTAAATTTTTTAAAAGTCTTTATTGCGTCCAACTGACTTTTTTCATTCACAAAGTTATTAAAAACAAGGATTAATTCATTTTTTAGCCCTAGTTTGATTAACTCTGATTCGATTCTTAATTTTTTATTAGTTGCGATTTCTCCTAATGTATTTTTGCTTTATAAATTGGGGGGGTAGAAAACTTATTTTGAGAAAAGTGAAAAAAGAATAAAAATATTTTCTTTTACAAATTAATATATCCAAAGCCATAGAAACAAATAGAGATATTTCAACGCTCACACCGAGATGATTGGGGGGAGTTTAATTATTTCTTTCTCTCTAACATCGCCTTTGCAAACAAACCAGAAATATATGCAAGGCCATTTAACGCATGTAAAGAAACAAATAAGAATAAGATTCCAACAATTCCCCAGATGATTGCAGTCAAATAACTATTCACAAAACAAAAACTAATAGCATCAACACAAAAAGTTCCTTGAACTATCCCAATGTCTGCAAAATAATACAGAATCGGTATTCCAATTAAACTAACCGAAATAGAAAGTAAGGTTACTAAAATAACAAATGAAATTATGCCCAATGGAAATTTAATGAAAAGATAAGCTAGGCTCTTCCAAGTAAATGAATCATTAAGACGTGCTTGTATATTTTTCAAAATTCCCTTTGGAAATTTTTTCTTAACAAAAGGGATTTTAATTCCCAATATGATTCTTGCTTGCTGAATTTCAAAAATAGCAAATATTCTCCACAAAAACATCATTCCAATCAAGATAGGAATACCAAACAAAGTAATTATCAGGCCAAGTCCAAGAGACAATCCAGTAACAAGTAAAGTAAAATAAAACACTCCAAGGATAAAAGCAAACAACAAATAAAACAAACTTAGATAAGTTTTATTTTTAATAATAACTCCAAAAAAATTAGATAAACTTTTCCCCATAATTAATTGAATAGTTTATCCTTTAAAGAAGTATTGACGCCTGTACAGGAATAGAATCGCCCACGCCGAGACACTGGCGGGCGTTAAATTTATTCATTGATATGAAAACTAAGTAATAGTAATTTAATATAATTTTATTGTTTAAAAATGACCTAAAGTTTTTATAGTCAAAAAATTTATAAATATTCTAATTAAATAATAATTAGGGTTCTGAATAGATAAGTTTAAATTCGAATGAAATTGGATTTTATAATGGAAAATAAAGACACTAATGTTGATGTGGAAGAGAATAAACAAAACTATCTGGAAGATTTGCAAAGGCTTCAGGCAGAGTTTGAAAATTTCACAAAACGGTCTGAATTAGAAAAACAAGATCTTTTGAAACACTCTAATGAAAAATTAATTTTTAAGTTGTTGAGCGTTTTGGATAGTTTTGAGTTGGCACTGAAAAATAACAGCGATGAAGGAACAAAGTTAATTTATTCAGAATTATTTTCGTTGCTGGAATCAGAGGGCCTTTTAAAGATTAAGGCTGAAGGAAAATTTGATCCTACTTTGCATGAGGTTTTAATGCAAGAAGAAGGAGATGTGGAAGATGAAATTATTGAAGAACTTCAGGCTGGATATAAACTAGGAGAAAAGGTTATAAGGGCTACAAAAGTAAAAATAACTAAGGGAAAAAATGAGTAAAATAATTGGAATTGATTTAGGAACGACTTTTTCAGCTGTAAGTGTGCTTGAAGGTGGAAAGGCAAAAATAATTCCTAATTCAGAAGGAGGAAATACAACTCCAAGTGTTGTTTCGATAAAGGATGGAGAAATTTTGGTTGGTGAAGTTGCAAGAAGACAGGCTGTAGCTAATCCTAAAAATACTGTAAGAAGTATTAAACGTCTTATGGGAACAAAAGAGACAATTGAAGTTGAAGGTAAAAAATATACTCCTCAAGAAATTTCAGCAATGATTTTACAAAAGCTGAAGGCAGATGCTGAGAGCTATTTAGGGCATAAAGTAACTGAAGCAGTAATTACCGTTCCTGCTTATTTTGAAGATGCGCAAAGACAGTCAACAAAGGATGCTGGAAAAATTGCTGGACTCAATGTTAAAAGAATTGTAAACGAACCGACTGCTGCAGCGCTTTCATATGGCCTTGATAAATCAGAGAGCCATAATATTTTGGTTTTTGATTTTGGAGGGGGAACGTTTGATGTTAGTATTCTTGAGCTAGGAGATAGTGTTTTTGAAGTGAAAGCAACTTCAGGAAACAATCATTTAGGTGGAGATGATATTGATGAAGAAATTATTAAGTATCTTGCAACTGAGTTTAAGAAAGAAAATGGAATTGATTTAAGAGAAGATATTGTTGCACTTCAGCGACTTAAGGATGCAGCTGAGAAGGCAAAAATTGAATTAAGTTCTACACAACAAACTGCAATTAATATCCCTTATGTAACAGCTGATTCCACTGGGCCAAAACATATGAATATTAATTTAACGCGGGCAAAATTTGAAAAAATTTGTGATACTTTTTTTGAAAAATTGAAAGGCCCAACAAAACAAGCTCTGAAAGATTCAAAGATCGAGAAAATGGATAAAATAATTCTGGTTGGAGGAAGTACGAGGATTCCTAAAGTTCAAGCTTTAGTTAAAGAAATAACTGGATTAGAACCTGACAAATCGGTTCATCCTGATGAGGCAGTTTCACTTGGAGCTGCAATTCAGGCAGGAATTCTTGGGGGAGAGGTTAAAGATGTTTTACTTCTTGATGTTACTCCATTGACTTTAGGTATTGAGACTCTTGGAGGGATAAAGACTCCTTTAATTGAAAAAAATACTACTATCCCTACGAAGAAGAGTCAGGTGTTTTCTACTGCTGCAGATAATCAGCCAGCAGTTACAATTAATGTTTTACAAGGTGAGCGAGAAATGTCTGCAGATAACAAGTCTGTCGGAAGTTTTGAACTAAGTGGTATTCCTCCTGCACCTAGAGGTGTTCCTCAAATTGAAGTTACATTTGATATTGATGCTAATGGAATTGTAAATGTTAGTGCAAAAGATTTGGGAACTGGAAAGGAGCAAAAGATTACTATTACTGGAGGATCTGGGATGGATAAGGATAAAATTAATGATATGGTAAAAGAAGCTGAGAAGCATGCTGAAGAAGACAAGAAGAAAAAGGAAGGAATTGAAGTGAGGAACAATGCTGACAGTTTGGTTTATTCAACTGAGAAAATGTTGAAGGAAAATGAAAATAAAATTGATAAAGAAATTAAAGAAAAAGTTGAGAAGGAAATTAATGAATTAAAGGCTCTTTTAGGTAAAGACGATAATGAAGCAATTAAGAAAAAGCTAGAAGAAGTTCAAAGTGCTGCTCAAGAAATTGGGAAGAAAATGTATGAAGATGCAGCAAAGGCACAAGAAGAAAAGGCAGCTGATGAGGGTAAGGAAAAAGTTGTTGATGCCGAAGAAGTTGAGTCAGAAGAGAAAAAGGAGTAGAACTATTTTTATATAGAAATTTCTAACAAATACCATGTCAAAAAAAGATTATTATGAAATACTTGGAGTAAGTAAAAACAATTCTGTAGATGAAATAAAGAAGGCATATAAGAAATTGGCCTTGAAGTTTCATCCTGATCGCGCGCCGGAAGATAAAAAGAAAGAGTATGAAGAGAAGTTTAAGGAAATGAGTGAAGCGTATGCGGTTTTGAGTGATCCCAAAAAAAAACAACAGTATGATCAGTTTGGGCATGATCAGTTTGAGGGACATTATAGCCAAGAAGATATTTTTCGTGGATCAGATCTTTCTAGTATTTTTGAAGAACTTTTTGGAAGAAGCGGTTTCGGAGGATTTTCTGGTTTTGGAAGTGGGCGAAAAAAAAGAAAAGGAAATGATTTACAATATGATTTGATAATTAGTTTTGAAGAATCTGTAAAAGGAGTAGAGAAGAAATTAGAATTTAAGAAGAATGTAACTTGCAAAAAATGTTCTGGGACTGGGGCGAAGAATGAAGAACTTAAAAAATGTGATAAATGTAATGGACAGGGAAGAATTAGTATTAGTGGTAGAACTATTTTCGGAATAATCAATCAGGTTGTTCAGTGTGATGAATGTCACGGAAAAGGAGAAATTCCCAAGGTTAAGTGTTCTGAATGTAATGGAAAGGGAGTTGTTAAGAAGAAAGTTGTTGTTCAAGTTAATATTCCTGAAGGAGTTGATAATGGAAATGTTTTAATTGTTAGTGGAAAAGGCGAGGAAATTAGCGAAGGAGTTAGTGGAGATTTGCAGGTTGTAATAAGAGTTACTCCACATAAATTATTTCATCGTGAAGGAGACGATCTTCATTTGATTGTTCCAATACGTTTTTCACAAGCAGTAATGGGTGATAAAATTAAAATTCCTACTCCTTATGGTTCAACCAATATAAAAATTTCTTCAGGATTTGAATCTGGAACTGTTATGAGGCTTAAGGGAAAAGGAATGGAGAATGTTAATCTATCTGGCAAGGGAGATTTATATGTTAAGATTAAGATTGAGACTCCCAAAAAGATAAGCAAGAAACAAAAGAAGTTACTTGAAGAATTTGATCTGGGGTGATGAATTTCTGTACCTTATCTAGGAGTAGAAACGCCCACGCCAAAATTAAACCTTTTAGACTTACTCACTTCTTTTTTATAGGAATTAATACACTCATGCCAACTCCGAAAGGTCCAGATTAGCAATATTGTATAAATAAATTATATAAAATTAATGCATACCCTCAAGCAGGGAGTGTATTAGAAGTGATATACGCCCACGCCAATGTTCGTGACTTCGCACGAAGTTTTTTTGGGAATATTCTTCTACCACGAAATCACTCATCGAACCTGAAAGACACCTGCGGTTTCTTGCAAACTTCCTTTTTTGTTTAAACTGATTTTGTCCGAATCTTCCTAAAGTATTTTCTTGTTTAATGTTTGTTTGACAAAAATACTTTTAAGAAAGTCTGCGGAGAGATTTAAACCTGAAAGACACCTGCAGTTTCTTGCAAACTTCCCTTTTTGTTTAAACTGATTTGTCCGAATACATGGATAAGTATACTTTTATTTTGTGTTTGAATTACGAGTATACTTAAACGCCCACGCCA
>CAZRJS010000030.1:0-3451 GCA_964600565.1 Candidatus Woesearchaeota archaeon
TCCTTACTAAGGAGGGTATAACCCTCCTTTTCAAAAGATTTTTTAACAAAATCATAGGTTAATTTTTTCGGCATTATTTTTTTCTACCTGAATAATTAGTTTCACTGTTCATAGCTTCAGTAATTCTACTAAGAATAAGCTCTTCAGTAATCTCTTCATCATAATTGATATAAATCAAATACAAATCCTCCTTTTGTATATATTCTATCTTCAAATTATCTCTATTTACTTGTCCAGTAAACTTTTCTTTGGTTCCGTGAAAGTGGCTTACAAACTTAAAGTGTTGCTGTCCTTGTACCTCTACAAGTAATCCTAGCTCTCGTACATAGAAATCAAAAAATAATTTATGGCCTCCAAAATTAACATAAAATTCTGTAAATACCCTCTTATTGGGCACTGCCGGAAAAAGCTTCTCCAGTATAAATTGGGCCTGGGTTGCAATGGTCGACATAACTAGTTTCTAACCCCGTAATAAGTCGCACTTCTACAACTATTTTATTAAATAGTTCTTCATTGGTTCTTAATGTTTTTAGTATATTAATCTCACCTTGGCCTATATTCTCACCCTCATACTTAAACCAAGAACCTGCCTTTTCAATAATATTAAGACTGGTTGCCATAGACAAAACTTCTGCGTACATATCATACCCTTTACCATACATTAACCTAAGTGTTGCTTTTCTAAACGGTTCCCCAAGTTTATTTTTTACTATCTCATGTATTGCTTCGTGCCCTACCACTTCCCCAGACACAGGGTCGATTATTCTCCGAGCTCTTGCTTCTGGCCCTTTTAAAGAAACTCTGCCTGTAGCATAAAAACCTAAACTTTCACCACCACTTGTAGTATCTGGTGGAGCGTAAGGAGATAAGTTTTTTCTAATCTGATTGACAAAAATTAATAAAGTATTTGTTTCAGCTGCTTGAGGGGATATTTTTCTTAGTGCTTTACTCATAAGTCTAGCCTGTAAAGCCATCGTATCTTTCTCAATTTCAGCCTGGGCTTCGGCGCTAGGAATCAAAGCACTTACACTATCAATTACAATTACGTCATAAACCCCTGTCTTAATCAATCTCTCAAGTATATCAAGGTTAGGCTCGCCTCCATATACCTGAACAAGCTCTAACTCTTTAGAGTTAACACCGTACCTTTCAAACAGTTTAGGGTCAACTGATTGCTCTGCATCTAAATAAGCACACCTCATTCCCCTTTTTTGAGCTTGTATAACAACACTGATACCCAATGTAGTCTTTCCACTTGAATTAGGGCCATACACCTCATAAACACGTCCTAATGCCATACCACCCCTACCTAATGCTAAGTCAAGATTCAGTGAGCCTGTGCTAACTGTCTTAATATCATTCTGGCTTTCAGAAAGTGGTTTCAATACATCACCATATTTCTTTTTAATAGCAGCCAAAGCAAGTTCTTTAGTCTCATCAACTATAGTAAGTGCTGATTTCTTCTTAGGTGCATCATCATTTGAGTCTTTTTTTACTTTTTTCTCTTTTTTTGTAACCATTCTAATCTCCTATTTTGTTAGCAAGCTCTTCCAAGTCATCCCAGCCAAATTGTACATCATGTCTTTCAGCGTAAGCTTTTGTATCAGCATCTGCTCTAGCTATTAGTATTGCATCATCATTGGCATCTTTATTTCGTAGATATATTATTTTCTCGGTTATCCACCCTAATTTATCTTGACCAAACACTCTAAATGTTGTCATTATCTCAGGGTTTAAGTTAAGTTGTTTCTTATATAAAAATAATCCCTCCACTATATTAATACACGCAACAAGAGAAAGCTCATAATTTAATCCAGTACTTTCTTGTACATGTTTTATTAAACTTTTAGCTATTGGTATATCTGTTTTGTCATTTCTATAAGGAATTAATGTAGTTGTAGCAGTAAGAATATGGTAGTACAAATCAACTAATCCCTTTATATTTGTAACCTTTAAAGCAGCTCTGGGTTTTTTCACAACAGCGTAATTATTTTTAACTAGTAATAATCCACATTTAGATAACACATTATCAAGTAGAAAAGATTTAGGTATTAATGGATTACCTATCTTTAACTCTTTCAGTGATTTCTCTAATTCAACTATATATACTTCATGCATAAGAACATTACCTTGGTTTTAAACTAACTATAAATGATTTATGATCTTCATACCCAACCGATTCAAATATCATGCCCCTGGTAACCCCTAAAGGTTTTAGTTTTAATGAGTCCTCCCCTAATGCATGCAGAGTGTTTATCATTTCTTTGCCATTTAGATCTAAACTAAATTCAACAGAGTCGGTTAAACCTGGGTATTCAAACAATGAGTTATCTGTTTTGAGTGCTAATTGATTATCGTGCATTGATATTGTTACACGACTGTGGTCTTCATCATCCAGTACATCTACAAAAGAAGAGAGCCCATTTAACAAAGTTTCCCTGTCAACCTCTATCTCTTTATCAGCTTCTTCAAAGATGAACATGTAATTGGGGTATTCTTTATAATGTAAAGCAGTAGACCAATACACCACATTATCCAATGCCACAACGGTCTTGGCTTTAGTGAACTCTAAAAACAATTGGGCATCATCTACAATTATCCGTCGAAGCCCCATTAAAAATTCATACGATAGGAAATGATCTCCATCTTTTAAAGTACCTTCACTGGTAACAACATAATCAGATATGACGTGTCCATTAGTAGAAGTAAACCTAATAGCATTATCAGTCACACACATCCTTAGCCCTTTTACATAATCAGTAAGACTGTTAGAGTCAATAGCATACATACCTTTATCAATTGCTGATTTCATAATGCTGGAATTAAGTATAATTGTAGGTTCATTTAAAGAAACTTTAGAAGAAAAAGCTGAGCCTTTAGCTTGATCTAGTTTTAAATTACTGTTGGTTTCTAAAGCATTTAAATGTTTAGTTGAAGTGGCTACATTTAATTTTCCAACCTTGGAAGTAAAATGAAACTCTTTCGCTCCAATCTCCCCATCCCATGGAACAAAGGTCATGATGAATGATTTCATCTTACTATAAATTACAGTAGCTTTACCTTGAGTAGTGACATTAGCAGGAATTTCACATGAAATACCCGATCTGCCGTTGTTTGATAAGAAAAGGACACTATCTGGTAGTGCCTCAATAAGAATCTGACCATCAAAGTCAGTAGTGTTTACTTTAGCCGTCACACCTAAAAGCTTGAAAGCTCGTTGAGCTTCCTCAGTCTTTACATAAAATTCCATTTATACCTCTATCTTTTTAATATTAGTTTACTTTATCTATCTATTTAAAGGTTAGTTTATTACATATAAAACTCTTTCAACAGATATAATATAATACATGACGGGTTACTTGTCAAGTATTTATTTTAACTTAATTAAAAAATATATTTGTTTGAACAGGTATAATATAATGCAGAAAAAATATTTGTCAAGTATTTAAAG
>CAZRJS010000030.1:3551-5043 GCA_964600565.1 Candidatus Woesearchaeota archaeon
TTAGTTAGAATTTTTTCTGGTATCAAATTAAATTCACTATCAACCATGAGATCTCCAGACGCCCATAAGATTTTACAATGGGTTAGTGTTACACTACTAACTGGATACCCTGTATTAAGTTGACTAGCAAATACTACCCCTCCTCCTGATTTGCCTGTGCCTTTAGAAAAATCTAAAATACATTTATTAAACACTATTTTTAAAGCAGAAGTTGTACCAGCTACAAGTTGTTCAAGTCTTACCACAGAAAATTCAAAACTATCTTCGTCAGAAACTAAATTAATCCCTTCTATGTACATAGTACGTTCAGGTTCAGACGTAGCATATAATACCCTAAGAGGTATATTATATCGCAAAACTGAAACCGAGGAATAACTGACAGGTTTAATAATTACTTTACCTTCGGCTGGGTAATTTGTATCTCCTATTAGATTTACAGCTTTATCCACAAAATAAAGTACTTCTTTATAAGTACCCTCATCAATAAGAATAGTATCACCACTAATAGCATTATTAAAAGCACCTTGAATAGTTAAAAATTCTTTATCTGTTCCTACTCTAATTATTGCCACTACACATACTCCTTTGGAATCAAATTACTATATATTAAGTCATTATAAGTTGGGCTACTATCAGCATCCTCACATATTAGGAAATGAGAACCAGAGTAGGAAGTTTCTATATGATAATGGCTATCATCATCTGAGTAAACATACCCTAGATATTCATTAGTATCTATATTATAATAATTTATTTTCCATTTAACTTGCCCACTGTAATAACCAAAACCTTCTGGTATAGTATGATTTAGAGCTGACGAACTAAAAATAACATCCACCTTAGACTGAAAAATTCCCATATTCTGAAGAGAAACCATAGGAAATAGCCTATTATTACCAAATGTAAATATTGGATTAACCCCTGTAGATGGGTTACCGTCAAGCACCCACTCCCCATTAATAGAAAACCACGCTTTGCCATTACTTAAATCTAATGCTACACCTACTATGCTTGAATACAGGGCGATAGGCCCTATAGCAATTACCTCGCCACCGTAATAAAAATTACCTGTACTCAATTCCATTCCCCAACTTCTACTATCTGATCCACCACAAGCATAACCATTTGACGCTGTTTCGGTACCAAAACCCACCCTAGACTTAGTAAGTATCTGGTAGTCATAAGATCTAAATTCAAAATACCATTTGCCAGTTTTCTTACTAGTTACAGCTTTAATAGCCTTATTTTGGTTTGGATAAGAAGTAGAAAGTGAGGCTGTCAGATCACTATTAGATAATTCTATTTTACTAGAACCATTATACTCATCTAAAATTACATTGTCAATAGTAGTAAATTCAGATAGAGCATCTGAAATAGTTCCCTCCAAATAATAACTAGCTATAGTATGCTTCTGGTATTCACCATAGTGTGGACCGTACCCTAATAAGTTAGATTTTAAAGTATAATCAAATGGAATATATTCTAAATTTTC
>CAZRJS010000030.1:5143-7609 GCA_964600565.1 Candidatus Woesearchaeota archaeon
TAGTCATCTTTCCATATAATTCTACAGTTATTAAGAGTTATAGAGTTTATTTCATCAACATCAAAATCAAACACGTACTCATGTTTATCTGTAGCATTTATTATACACCCATTAAAAACTAAATTAGTGTCATAACAACGCCAAGCAGCAACAGGTTCTAAAGTACTAAGAATAGGGAATTTAAAATTTATCCCTTCCATATATATAGTTGTACTATCTGTAATATCTGTAAAGGTTACACATCTACTTGTAGTTTCATTAGGCGGACTGATTACCACTTTACCTAAACCAGGATTTTGCGTATTGCCAACAAGATGTACATATTTATTGCTTACCATACTGATCTGCTCTCTATAAACCCCTTCATCAATAAGTAAAATATCCCCTACATATGCCCTATAATAGGCCTCAGCTATTGTTCTATATATTCTAGTTGTCCCTACTCTCCTTATAGTCATTAATCTTCTCCAAATATGAATGTAAAACCTATTTGATCTGAAGGTGGTTGTGTATCACCACTACCTTCGAAATTAAAATCTACGGTACCATCTGTTGGATTTATATAATCTACCCCTGTAACTTCACCAGCCAAATTACTTCTACCATATAACCCAGTAGGAACAATATATGCAAACAAGTCTGCATCTTGAGGCCTGATTACTAGAATAACTCCCCCTAAAGTTCTATTAGTATAGTATTTTATACGTGACGCTATGCCATTTATATCATTTGGCATTACTTGCACATTTAAATCTTCAAATATCCCACCAGTAGCTGTTATAGACGCTGTTAAATCTGAATTTTTTAATTGAGTTACTCGATCTATCATATCCGTTACAGCAGCGTCAATGGTTTTATAGTGCTTCAAATTAAAAATATATTTTCGATTCACTTTAATTTTTTCATACCCGCTACCAACAGGGAGTAATTGCCTGCCCTCTACTCTAACAACCCAATGATCGTCACGGAAGGCTTTATAAGCCCTTTGGTTACCTGAAAAGTAATAATATTGATTAACGTATGAATCAAAGGTTAGTTCTACATATTTACGAAAATCTTCAACATTATTTTTTAATTTTAGTGTAACAAACTTGTGTGTTGCAGAAGTATCATAGTGTTTATTAGAGTATGGGTGAATCACTACACCTAAATCTTCATGTAACATATTACCAGTAACACCGTAGGTCAAATCAGTATACCCTTTCATTAGCGTTGCAATATTATAAACATTTATAGTATTAATTGAGTATATAGCTGACTTTTTATAACCAATAGTAGCTCTTGTACTAGGATTTAAATTAATAAATTTGACTGGTATAGTATTCTGGGCTGTATATTCATAAGAATTAATAAGCACTTTTAAATTACCTATGTTACTACCATCTCCACCATATATACGGCAAGGTAGATCATATTTATGTTGTGCTACCATTGATACAGCTAATTCTCTAAAAGAAGAACTTATACACGTGTGATTGATTGATGCTGCCAAATCCCTATGTTCTAAAAAAGATACACTTATATTGTGTCTAACAAAAACAATTTTTGGGTAAATCTCGAATCTTAAATCTGATGTAAGACGTGAAGAAAGTAAGTAAACATTTAAATCTGAGTAGCTAATGATATTTAGATAGGCAGATAAATTTTCTTCAACAAGATTAGTCATAGTTCCATTTAAATCCCTTGTTGTTTGAATGCCTAGTTTACCGGCCAAATAAATAGGCAAATTAACAGCCGGTATACCATAAATGTTAACTGGAATATCTCCACCATAACCTCCTTTAGCTATATACACGGATAGATCTTGTATGGCCCACCCCATTAACTTAGCTTCAATATCTACAGGTTGAATGGCATACAAAAATGCGTTTAAGTCATTAAGATATACAGCACGTAATATAAAATTTAAATCTCCGATATGTAATGATTGTACTATATATTGTAAGTCAGCCTCTTGCCAACCATGTAACATTAAATTAATGTTTCTATTAGTATGTTGAAAAACTTTCAAGTGTGTTATTAAGCCACTTGATTCATTAATAGTAGATTTAATATACTCAGAAATATTAAGGGCATCTGAGTGCCACGCCTTTATAGTATTAAATAAATCTTTAGTAACCCCAGTACGCCAGCCTTTTATCATTTCAGCAAAGTATACATATTGGTGCTGAAAAACCTTCAAGTGTGTTATTAAATCACTATTCTCATTAATAGTAGACTTAATATACCAAGACAAATCAACCTGTTGCTCAGACACCCAACTTTTAATGGCATTAGAAATATTGACAATGGCTTCTATTTTCCAGCCTTTCAAAAGGAATTCTAAATCAGACGGCTGTTCTGTTATCCAACTTTTAATCGCATTAGAAATATTACTAACAGCCTCTTTTTCCCAGCTTTTAATAGCATTAGAGATATTACTAACAGCCTCTCTTTTCCAGCCTTTCAAAAGGAATTCTAAATCAG
>CAZRJS010000030.1:7709-12702 GCA_964600565.1 Candidatus Woesearchaeota archaeon
CCTTTAATTATATTAGAAATATTACCTATTAATTCACTTTCCCAGCTTTTAATAGCATTAGAGATATTACTAACAGCCTCTCTTTTCCAGCCTTTCAAAAGGAATTCTAAATCTGATGGATGAGCTGCTACCCAACCTTTAATTATATTAGAAATATTACCTATTAATTCACTTTCCCAGCCTTTTAAAAACACATCCAAACCAACCGTCCGCTCAACCGCCCAACCTTTAGTAATATTGGTTATATTACCTAGAGCCTCTCGCTTCCAACCTTTTAAAAGTAAATCCAAATCAATATGTTCTGCATAACCTATCTTAATATACGCAGGTAAATCCCTAAGGTTAATAACACGTAAAAGTGTTGGAAGATCCCTAATGCCTCCATAAATACAACCACTCTTAAATATCTGTAAACTTCCTGAGCTATATCCAACTACATTAGTACTACATCCTTTTAAATAATCTCTAGGTTGTTGATATACCTCTACCCCATTAATAACTGCTTTAAGCGCAGATTTAGCAAGTTCAGGAGAAAATTTAAATACAGCGCTACTAAAATCTGGTGGAGTATATCCACTAGAATCAAACCTAAATATAACTTCTGTATTTTTTGGTGGTATATACTCCATTAAGCTCCTCCTACATCAGTTACATCATCAGACAACAACACCTCATTTGTTCGCCCCTTTTCAGTTACAGTGTACTTATCCCATAAAGACTTAGTAGCTAAATCAAATATAGAGAATGCCGCTCCATCACCATCAGACACTGTATATACCCTACCATCACTAATGCTAGAAGTTTTATCAGCCCAAACACCAGTAAAATTTATAGAGGTTCCTGCTAGTTCATCAATGTACTGATCAACTTGTCCAGAATCTTCATCAAATATGTAAACTCCTGAAGATGTTGCTACAAATAAAGTATCACCGATGCCACTACTAGACGTCCCTAATGTAACAAATATGTCATTTATATCTACAATGGGCAAAAAAGACTCCCCTGTAACATAACTTATATCAGGGGCTGCCCAATCCCATAAGTATGAATTAATTTTAAATACACCACTAGTTGCAGAGTTATTAACTGTGTAATAAACAGACCTGGCTGCCGTAGAAAAACATTTACCAATTTTAGTATTATAAACAGAACTTTTATAACCACCAGTTGTGTTATCTACTAAATCCATACCAGAAGTAGTGACTATAGATAACTTATTTTCAAAACCGTGTAGATATTTAACAATAGTCGATGCTGGAGCATAGTAACTATAATTATTTAAAAAAGCTATTAAATTAACAGGAGAAGCACTATCACCTAGTATAGAAGATTTACTCAACCATTTAACTCCCCCATCAGTGCCTAAATAAATAGTGTCTTCTGACACCCATATGGTAGAAAAACCACTAGACCATGGAACAAAAGCTATTTTTTCAGTTGAATTAATATCTATAATATCTAGCCCTTCTGAAGTAGCTGCGTATACATATAAAACATCTTGCCATACTTGATTAAGAGAGCTCCCAATTGAAATAGCCCATTGTATATAAGGTAAGTCAGACCAAGAATAATCAGTAGTATCAACCCAAGAATATAAGTCAGCTACCATATATTATAACCTCCCAAGAGGTACTCCAACATCCATACCAGATATAGTAACTAATCCTTCATTATAGGCAAAAGTTCCTGAAATCACTGCAGGTTGCATACGCCCATAAATTAAATGATTATAATCAAGACCTGCGTCATCGTCTCTACATACTATGTAGTGATCATCAGGGTAAGGAGTTTCTATAAAGAAATACCCTCCAGATGAGGTTGTCTTTTCTACTAACTCATTTGTAGATGAACGATAAGCTAGTACTTCTCGATCTACCAAAACAGGAGGATTAACATTGTCAGATTCAACTATTGTACCTTCCATGTAATATTTATTAAACTCAGGCCATTGATAAGCAAAGTAATAACTATATGTATTATAAGAGCCTCCACCAGTTTTAACTGCAGTTACCGTATTATTATCTTTAAATGAGTAATAATGAAAACCCTCATCAAACCCAGCATATGCGGTTGTGTCGCAACGACATTCATTACCTTGATTCCCACTAATTACCATCGATCTATTCAAATCAAAATAATCTTCAGTATCTAAATTAAGACTTGAATCCACCGTTGTAGTCGCGCCATTCAAAGTAATGAAATTTCCTATAGATTTAAAACCTTTTGCAGCCAATTCTTTTGACATTTCAATTGCTTCTATATTCACATTATCCATAGTGTTATTAGCATAGTTTTTATCAAACGTAATAGGCCCATGTACTCTCCGACGCATTCTATAAAAATTATAACCCGCATAAGCACCTGTGCCACCTATTGTCCAAGAACTTAAATACATAGTTCTATTATTATCTACACGACTAGGAATTGCTATTTCCACTGATTTTAAAGTGCCTTTACTAGTTTCATAAATATGTTGAACTTTCCAATAACTATCATCATCTGGGCATTCAACTATATACCAACTTACACACATTTGCTCACCAGTGTAAGTTCTAATGAACTCTATTTCAGTAGAGCTATTAAAATGTCCACAAATAGCCTGATCTCTTATAGAATTATCCCATGAATCACTATAACCATAAAAAACTAAAAAAGCTCTATTTAAATTAACTTCATCTATAGTAAATGTTTTTGTAGTTCCATCAGCATAACCTTCATCATGTTGGACTTTGATGTCACTCCCAAATTCGGTAATATAACAAGTAGTTTTTCTATCACCAGTTGAACTACTACCAAATCTAATAACAAAATAATCAGGATCTTCATATCTATACACAGTTCGATAGAATCTAACAGATTCATAGTCACTAGCTACTGGAGACGAAGCAAGAAATGGTACACATTGTTTTATATTTTGACCTTTTGTTAAAGGAACAGCTATATAACCACTAGTACTATTATCAGTAACTATCTGTACAGAATTAACAACTGCACGGGTTGGTATCAAAGGCTGCTCTTTTTGAGTATACTCACCAATCCAATCAATCATAGTAAAAGAACCATAAGAATTAATAGTATGTGCAGCTTTTGACTGTTCATAAGTCCTAGTTTCATAATCCGTAATTCTAATAGTACCAAAAGCATCAGCTATAGCAGCCGCAGTTGTAGTATCAGCCCTTATACAACTTTGTTGTACTGTATTAAAACAAGTTAAAGCGTCAGAATGACCAGAAAAAGTTGTTGAGTACTCTCCAGTATAAATAGTAGCAGAAAAACTTCTGTTAAGATGTTGAATATGTCGATTATTTTGTTTAAATTTTACTATAGTAGTATAATAATAAATATTACCAGGGGTATTCTGTCTATTTATAAGAGTAGGTTTAAACTCACCTACATAATAACTTCTAATACCTCCATAAGCAGCATAATAGCTTGCATCTGACGCATACGAGGTTAGTGTAAAAGTATTACTTGCTTCCCAGTTATAGGTGTCATCATAGATATTTTGAGTACTACCAGTCATAGTATCAGAAAAATGTAAAGTATCAAAATTATCTTGTAGATCTTCCACAATGAAAAAAGACACGTCTGTTTCATAAGAAGGTGTTACTTGATAGAATGCTAAAGTAGTTGTATCAGAAAAACCAGTACGTACCATAGTCAGACTATACTTACCAGTTGCTCCAGAAACAAAATTAGAAGATGTAACAAAACACTTTTTAGTATCAGAGACTTCCTCAATATCAGTAGTAGTTGTACTAGTTTTCTTTAGATATCTATTCTGGTGTTGAACTTTAACCTGATCTGGCCAAAATTCTACCACACTTATATCTATGATCTGATCAGAAGTAGACCATGTTTTATAGCAAACTATACCTGGAGATACCATATAAACATTTACCATATTATCATTTATGTTGTAGCCACCAGACCCTTTAGAAGATGAGAAAATAGCGCAATTTGTCCAATCTTGCCCTTTACTTAATACCCTAGCTCCAAAATAATCATTAAGAGTAAACCTAAAATTTTCAACTGATTTAACAAAAGACTCCCCTGGCCCTGATCCTTCAGGAATAGGTGAAGCATTAGTACCTGTGTTTACAATAATACCTCTCCAATCTACTGCAGTAGTATAAGATGGGTAATTAGAAGAACTAGCTCCATCTTTTTCATAATTAATAGTAGTCCCAGCTGTTAATTCAACGGAGATGAATGTTTCATTAGTGTAAACAACACCATTTTCAGCAGACCTACTAATACCTTGAGCCATTGCAGACGTCGCCATGCTATAATCCATATCACATACAAAAGGCACTTTATCTACATCAGTTCCTACAACTCTAGTAAGAGTGGTAGTAGAAAAACTACTTAAATAATGGTCAAAAGGAACAAATATTTTTTCTTGGTCTAAAAACTCTACAACTTGACAGTTCCAATAAATATTATAAGAGGTACCAGCCCTATCACTACATACTGACCCATTAGAATATAAATATATTCTAGCAGTATTCCAAGAATTATAAGTGTAAGCACTAGATGTAGCGTAAGAACCTATAAGAAATGTTCTTAAAGGATCAACACATCTACCATCATCTATAGTTAGAGTTTGACTAGTCCCTGTGTAAGAACTATTTTTATGTGTAACATTGAAGTTGTCATTTAAATCTTCAAATAAAAACCAATGTCCTGTGCAATTATTAGAGGTATTATTTCTATAAAAATCTATAGATGTTGTGGCCGTCACACGTCCTCTAACAACTAATGAATTAAAAAGTTGAGAAGTGGATGAATTTTTCCAACCAAAAGTAATAGCAGCTTTATTAGTACTATTTAAAGTAGTTGGTAATGTAACAGTGTGTGTTGTTGCAGAGCTTACATCAAAGGTTCCCTGTTGAACCCTTACTTCTGTAGGATAAAACTCTACTATATAACATTTTATAGTAGCAGTAGCAGCTCTTAAATTAGACCTACTAAAATTAATAATACCATTAAT
>CAZRJS010000031.1:0-11654 GCA_964600565.1 Candidatus Woesearchaeota archaeon
ATGTTTTCTTTCCACTTGAAAGCTCATCGAATATGCTCCAAGTGGGTCACGCCCCAACCGGGCTTTACTAGTGCGTAAGTTTTTGGTAAAAGATTAATATATTCTAACCGAATCCCAGAATTTTTAAAACGCCCCTTTTAGTCGGCTTTTTTTAGTATGGTTTATTAAGGGTGTTGAAGTTTATAAGGGTTTCCGGGTGTTATTCCATTCTTTTCAGAACCATCAAATAAAAATACGTTTCTAGGTCCTATGGTTTTTATTGTGTTGTCCTCAACGATTATGCCGGCATTCTCTGGAATTGCAATTGCGGGAGTTTTGTTCTTTTTAATATACGTCTCAATCCGTTCATTGTCTTCATCTGTATAGTGGCAGAATATGGAGTTTTGACCAATCATATTTAATCCATTTGTAGATCTTAAGAAAACCTTATTTTTTTCACTAGAAGTTTCAATACTTTTTCCAAATATTATTGCCCCTGCACTTCCCCCGTAAACATGCCCTCCTGAATTTACAAAATCAGCTAGGATTTTCAGAAATTTTGCATCAATTAGATCTTTGAGTAGTCTATACGTATCTCCTCCTCCAATATATATGCCTGAATAATTTCGAAGATCAATTCTCTTTAAGTTGTCTACGCTCAATATCATTTTTATGTTATTAAAATTAAATGGTGCAAAATTATCTAAAATCCAATCAAGACAGGCATCATAAGGGGGATCTCTCGCCAATGGAATGTACAAGATAGGCTTATCTTTTCCAACTACTTGGACAAATGCCCTGTCTATTTCTTTAGACTTTTCTCCAGAACCTCCCCCAGATAAGAATAAGACCATATTATAATGAAGAACTAAGTATTTTTAATACTTCTTATACTCCCCCAGGATAACTTAATAAATAACCTAATTTAGTTTAATTTATGAACAATCTGAAGAATATCTTGCTAAATAATATAGATAAGCATGAACAAGAGATAAGCAAGAATGTAGATTTATTTGCAAGGGAGGAGGGTAATTATAGAAATTTAAAAATAGGAGAAAATCTTGTTCTTATTTTAATAAAAGATAGTTGTGCAAATTTCATTCATATCGGATTTCCTTTTCCGATAGAAAGCCACCCACTCAAAAAATTTGATACTAACGAAAATGTTTCTGTATCTATCTTTTTAAGAGGGGACATATTAAGATCTTTCCAAAGGAATCAGTTAATAGTGGACCTTAAAAAGATTGCTAAAGTAAATTATATCGAGGTGGATTCTCTTTCAGAGTTTAGGAATCTTACTAAAAATGTCTATTCAAAATTTAAGAGCGTAGAATATTATGATCCCTATTCTTTTTTGGGAGATTCTTTTATCAGTTTATACTTCATTGAAAATTTCAAGTTAAAATTGAGGAGAATTTATTCTGAAAATTATAAAAATTTGGAAATTGTGTCTGATACAAGTTGTTATGTAGGATACAAAGATAAAGACAAATCCTCTCTTGGAATTTTTGCAGATTTATTAGATAATCAATGGAATAGAACAAGACATCTTGTCAAAATATCTACAGAACAAGGAGCTCCCTCTATCATATGTGGTAGAGACATTCTAGTAATTCCGCATAAGGATAATATAGACGTTTATCACTTTAACAGAAATGATGTTTTATTGGAAAACGAAAATATTGAGGATTATATGGATAGATGCCTATATCCGTTTATGGAGACTAAAATTAAGGAAATTGAGCCAATCCGGATTAATTCATCGAATATAATAATAAATCCTTTTGGATCTGAAGATCTAAAAACTATTCCATATCAATTAGTCTTTGAAGTTGCTAAGGATTTTAAAAACAAAAATCCCGAAAGTAAGATATTATTAATATCTGGATTTAAGGATAATTATTCGCATTTATTATGGGTATCTAAATTAAAGGGGCTTTTGTCTAAGGCCGATATAGATAACATCCTATTCAAAAATTATGGATCCTTTGCAGAGATAAAAAAGGAAATAGGCAGATATAGTACTTCTATAGGACTAACAGCGGACACATCTATTGCACATTTATTTAATTATCTGGGTCTTAGAAATCTAACATTTTTTAATCTGGATAGATGTGATCTTCGAAGCCCCCAATCTCTTTCTTCTGATTCACCCTTGGGGTTCTGCAGGTATGGCAAGATTCAATATCCTGCATTAATACACCCAGAAGTTACAGATCTTACTAAAGGGACCATAGGGTTTTTGGATTATTTCTTGAGGGATGGAGATTCTTCATGGTGCTCTCTAGTATTTAATAAGGATTTACTTACATCTCAAATAGATGTTAAAAAAAATAATAGCCTTTCTTCTTCTAATAAAAAATTAAATCCTAAGGAGAAAATAAAAAATGATTAAGTCTGTAAATCAATTGGTGACTGAGAGATGCAATAGTAGGTGCATAATGTGTTCTATTTGGAAAATAAAAGACAGATCTTATGAAATGACTCCAGAAGATTTTAGCGAACTATATTCAAAACCAGAATTTAAGGAGGTTGAAGATTTATGCATCTCGGGGGGTGAAGCAACTTTAAGGACAGATCTTTTTGAGGTTACGGACAATATCTTAAAAAATTTACCGAAATTAAATATGCTTTTTCTTAGCACCAACGGGTCAAACCCAGAAGTTGCTAAAAAGTTTGTAGAAAGATATTCTTCTAAAGTAAAAGATGTCTATGTTTGTCCATCTTTAGAGGGAAACAAAGAGACACACAGGAAAATAAGAGGCGTTGATAGCTATGACAAGGTTATTGAAACTGCAAGATCAATTGAAAATTTAAATATAAAAAATTGTCATGTTGTTTTTTCTATAACAATAGTTCCAGAAAATTGCAACAAAGAATCATTAAATCACGTTAAAAATATTGCAAAGGACTTAGGATGCACATTTAGTTTTAGGCCAGCTAGTCAAAATGATACTTTTTATCATAATAGAAGGTCAACTAATTTTATGATTGATACTTCCCAACTTAAATTTTTAAAAAGTTATATGGTAGAAGAAGAAATATCAGATCCATTTTTAGATATTTTATTCCAGTTTATCGAGGGTAAAGAGACGATAATGGGATCCAGAGAAAATGGAATAAAATGTTTAGCGGGAGATATTTCCGTATTTATTAAATCCAATGGGGAAATTTTCCCATGCATCAATAGTTCTAGATTAATTGGAGATAGACAACGTGGAATATTCAAAAAAGGGTATAAATTGGGAGAAAAAGAATTATGTCCATGTTGCACAGAATGTCAAATTTATCCGATGTTAAACTTTTCTCAGTTTTCTGATAAAAATGAAAAATAAAACTGCCAAAGAGGATGATTGGAATGTTTGTGATAATTCTTTTGGATACTTGGTATACCTATTAAACAAAAATGGGAAATTCTCAGAGTTACATCTCCCTTCACTGAATAAGATAAAGATAGTAAATGGGAAGGTAATTATGACCAAAAAAATTCCACGACAGTTTAGTAAAAGAGTATCTGATATATGTAAAGTTATAGAATTCTCAGAAAATACCAATCTCAAGGTAATTGAACAGTCCTCTGATAAATCGTTTATAATTATAAAAACTAGTTCAGTATTTGGAGAGGCGATATTTCCAGAAAATACTCCACTTTCTGAAAAAAATAAGATAGTCAATCTTTTTTTTAAATATCATTCAGATATTAATAATTGTGGAATAGAAATTTCTGCAAATTATGAAACATTTTTTAATTCTAAAAAATTTAAAAAAGATATTTCTGACTTAAGGAATAGGATAAGTGGCCTGAACCAAACTTCTTTTGATAAAAAAGTTTTAGCTTATATCGATACTATATCTGAGTTAAACATAGCTCCTGATTTTAACAAGTTAGTTGTAAAAAATCTGCATGGAGATTTCATTTCAAAGAATATAATAAAAAGAGAGGGGAATTATTCTTTAATAGACTTAGATATGATCCATAGAGGATATCTAGAAATTCAATATATTATCCTTCTAAAAGATCTTTTTGGATTTGCTACTTCGGATTTTTTTGATTCATTAAAAAAGGGGAAATCTATTCTGAGTGATGTTTCTGGGTCAGAATTGTTTGATTTTTATTTACTTCATAAAATTCGTGATTTGTCCGTTATCAAATCAGCATATTTTACTAATCAGAAAAAATATAATGAGTTGACTGAATATATTTCATCTCAAATTGATTATATGATGAATTTAATCGATAATCGAGGGCAATTTTCAAAAACTTTTGAAGCCGAGTTCTGAAAGTAAAATTATTCCTTCTTATATGCTTGCCATATGGATGTAGAAATAATATCTAGTCTTAATTTAGTAAGCTCTCTAATAAATCTGTTTTCATTATGAGAAATTAATTCACTCAGTTCTTTTGGAATCTTTGGTATACTGGCTCTTATCAACCTGTTTCTATTTTTTATTTCGTTTATATTTTTTATTAAATAAGACATTGCTTCACCTTCTGTCTTTTGTGGGGTTATAAATTGTATTCCAATCCTGATTACTCTCACTATAATGGACTTTTCATTTACATTAATTCTAGAAGCGCAAAACGACACTATATTATTCAGGTTTGTCGCGCAGAACGACATACAAATTTAATAAATCCGAATATGTATGAAAAGGGGTATATTCTCGTCGGATAAAAATAATTCTTTATATTAGTCTATAGCGCAACAATACATTTCTTTTTATAATTTGTCGCGCAGAACGACATGTTTATATATATTAAATTAATAATATTATCATGGAAAAGGTTAATCCTAAGGAATTTTCAAAATCAAAAACAGACTTAGCAGGAGATGTCTTACGTAATCCTAAAAGTTCAGAGGGAGATAAGAATAATGCCTTAAAAATATTAAGTAATTGGAGGGCAGCACATAGTTATCCAATGCATATTTTTAAAAAAAGATTAAAGAATGTTTCTGAAAAAACTGATAAAGGGGCGTTATCTGCCCAGAGACTCAAACGTGTCCCTTCAATTATTAAAAAGCTTAATAGATCCTATGAGGGGAATAAACCAACAATGAAATTAACCCAAATGCAAGATATTGCAGGTTGTAGGGCTGTTATGTCAAATGCAAAATTAGTTAATAATCTTTACCAGGAATATTATTTAAGAGGTGACTTAAAACATAAGCGAGTAAACGAAAAAAATTATATTATGTCTCCAAAGGCTGATGGATACCGAAGTATTCATTTAGTTTATAGATATTCGAGCGATAAGGGGAAAAAGGATTATAATGGATTATTAGTAGAAGTTCAAATAAGGTCTAAGCTTCAACATTTATGGGCAACAGCGGTTGAGACTGTTGATTTTTTCACTCGTCAAGCTATAAAATCTAATGAAGGACAAAAGGAGTGGGTTTCTTTTTTTAGATTAGTAAGTTCTGCATTTGCTCAATTTGAAAACTCTCCAATAGTTCCAGGAACTCCAGAAAACAAGGAAGAACTTTATTCATCAATAAAAGAAAAAGAAAAAGAATTACAGGTTAGAACAAAAATGAATCATTGGACTAATACGATTAGACAATTTAATCAATTGAAAAATAAAACAAATGCCCAATTTTTCCTTTTGGAATTAGATACTATTCAAGAAAAACTAACTATTTCCTCATATTCTAAAAGAAATGAACAAAAAGCAATTTCAGACTATGCTGATGCAGAAAAAAGAATTTATGGTAAAAAAGAATACGATGTTGTTTTAGTTGGTGCAGATACAACTCAAGATTTAAAGAAAGCTTATCCTAATTATTTCTTAGATACTCGGGAGTTTTTAAAATATTTAGATAAAATTTTGAATGAGTGATAGCCTTTCTTGTTTTTGTTTGATATGTTGAATCCATGCTCCATGTCGAAAATGTAATCTAAAATAATATCCGAGTTTTCTTTGGAGATATCAGGGATGATGTTTTTTACAGATTCTTTCCATTGAAGATACCTTTCTTTATGCTTGTAAGAATCGATTCTCATAAGATCTCTCTCAAAATATTTAATATAAACCTCTTGGACAAATTTGCAACATCTTGTAATTTAATTAAGGTAAAAAAAAGACGCCCATGAAATGGGACAAAAGTTCCGTATGCCCACGCTAAGCAATTAGGAAAAGTTTGGTGCCTGTTTATTTATTTAATATTCTTAAAAAGATACAAGTTTTTAAAAGTTGGTTGCTACATGGGGGTGCAGAATTAAAGATACTTTGCCATTGCTTGAAGAATTTCATAAGCTGCTTTTTGTCTATCTTTTGGGGTTCCTTTTTTAATTAATCTATCTTTTCCTTCTATTTCTTCATAAACATCTCCTGCATTTGTTATTGCTCCCCCTATAACTAATATTGAATTACTACAATCTTGTACTGCCCTATCTGGAGTATACAATTGTTTTTGTCCTTCTCTTTGTACCCCTGCCCATTTAATTCCAGGGGTAATTTTCCTAAAAGTATATCCCATTTTTTCAAGACCCCCAGCTTTATTTGCAGGGCAGACTATTCCATCTAATCCCCATTTTCTTGCAAGTTCTGTTCTGTTCTCAACTAATTCATCATAGTTTATTCCTAATCCTTGGACTTTTAAATCAGAATCATCCAAGCTTGTTAAAACAGTTACCCCTATTACATCAGGTCTTTCTATTCCTCTCTCTTTTGCTCCATCATAAGCACCTTTTAGCGCATTAATGCACATTTTTTCTCCTCCAGCAATATGAATATTAAAAAAAGAAACTCCTGGGACTGCACTTGCTTTTGCGGCTCCATAAACAGTGTTAGGAGTATCATGAAATTTCAAATCAAGAAAAACATTTCCTTTTTTTTCGTGATTAGTAGCATAAATTCTTCCGACAATATTTACTCCCTCGTTACCTGCGGCTGTATGAATCTCTTTTCCTACTTTAAAACTTCCAACATAAGGAGATAATTCTCCTGCAAGACTTAATGCTTTATTTACAGTGGGCACGTCTAATGCTAAACAAACTCTCTTTCTTGCCTCTTGTTCTTTTAATGTTAATTCCATTTTATTTTTCAACTTTGGGAAAGCCATGTTTCTCCCCCCATCCCAAAGGATCTGCTCGCCATTCAGCTAACATTTCTGTTTGTTGTTTATTAATATAACCTGTTTCTTTTGCAACTTCTAATAGTGTATAATAAGTTAATAGAGAATTTACTTCGCAAGGAGAATGTAATTTATGACCTGATTTATCATAAGGCTCATTACCTTTAAACATTTCTTGAGCTTTGTTTAATCCATAATTAAATATAGATATACAATGATTGCATTTCCCATTAGCATCTCTTATAGCTTGGACAGCCCTAGCTGAACTTCCTCCTGTAGAAATCAAATCTTCAATTAAAACAATTCTTCTACCTTCTAAATCTGATTCTGCATCAATTCCTTCTATTTGATTTCTTAGTCCATGGTCTTTTGGTTTGTCTCTTACATAAATAAGTGGAAGACTCATCATATCTGAAAAAGTAGTTGCAGGAGAAATCCCTGCTGTAGAAGTTCCAGCCACAGTGTCATAATGAATTTTCTCTGCTTGTGTGAGCCATCTAAATCCGTCCGCAATTAATTTTCTATGGTCAGGATTTTTGAGAAACATCCTATTATCGTTATAGATCGGCATCCTAAATCCCGAAGCCCATGTAAAAGGATCATCAAGTCTTAATTTAATGGCATTTATTTCCAATCCTGCTTTTGCAATCTCTTTTCCATATTCCATTATCTAAATACTAAAAAGCAATTTTTAAAGATTATTATCCTCTAATATTCTTATATATCTTTTTAAATAAACTTAATTCAAAAATAGATTGGTCAACTAAACCGCATGTTAGAAAATATGCCTTTGAACCAGTTGAAAATTTAAGATGAAATTACAAAAAATTAAATTAGGAAATAAAGAAGTAATGCCTTTTACTATTCCTTCTGGAATAATTACAACTCAAATTCCTTGTTTAGAAAAACTTGCTAGAGAAATACCTAAATTAGGTGTTTTGACAACTAAGAGTATTGGCCCAGAACCAAGAGCAGGAAATAGAGAACCGATTCTAGGACAATATATACCTAGAGGTTTTATTAATGCAGTTGGTTTAACAAATCCAGGAGCAAATGCATTTGCAGAAGAATTATCCAGATTAAATTTTGCACCAAATAAATTCTTGCTTGCGTCTATTTTTGGAAAAGATGCTAATGAATTTGTTTATGTTGCTAAAACATTAGAAGATTATGTTGATGGTTTTGAGTTGAATCTTTCTTGTCCTCATGCAAAAGGGTATGGAATGCAACTAGGCCAGGATCCGAATGTTGTAAATGAGATTGTACAAGAAGTTGCTAAAAATACAAACAAGTCTACATTTGCAAAGTTAACTCCAAATGCGGGAAATATTGGAGAGATTGCAAAAGCAGCTATTAAAGGGGGAGCACAAGGAATTGTAGCAATAAATACAGTAGGGCCAGGATACTACTCATTAAATGGAAAGGCTATTTTAACAAATAAAGTTGGAGGACTTTCTGGAAGAGGGATAAAACCTATAGGAATTAAATGTGTTAGAGATATAAGACAAGCGATAGGGGAAGAAGTCCCTATAATTGGAATGGGAGGAATTGAAAATGCAAGAGATGTTATTGAATACTCTTTTGCAGGAGCTAATATTTTTGGAATAGGAAGTTCTTTGGCAGGGATGACTGATCAGCATATTAATAATTATTTTGAAGCACTAATAAAAGATGTAAATAATAATGGGGAAACAGATTATGCTTCTAAGTTTTTGCAAGAAGTTGATATGAATTATAGAAAAGTTAGAGTTGAAAGTATAATAAATCCTAATTGTGATTTTAAGGTTATTAAAACTAACCAACAAATACAGGCAGACCCAGGACAGTTTGTTTTCGCTTGGATTCCTGGAATCGGAGAAAAACCTTTTTCGATTATGGATAATAATCCCTTAACTTTGGGTATATTAGAGAGGGGAGAATTTACAAGACATATTAATTCATTAAAAGAAGGAGACCAATTTTATGTGAGGGGACCTTATGGGCAATCAACAGATATTCCAGAAGGATCTAATGTTCTTTTAGTAGGAGGAGGTTGTGGAATTGCAGGAGTTTATTTTCATGCTAAAGAATTATCGAAGAGAGCAAATATAACTAGTTTATTAGCAGCAAAAGATTCAGATTATTTACCCTACATAAGGGAATTTGAAAAATATGGAGAAGTTAAGATAGCCACAGAAGATGGTAGTTTAGGGAGAAAAGGTCTTGTAACAGAATTGTTCAACAATATTTCTATTGATTCAGGAACTTATTTTTTTAATTGTGGTCCTAAAGTAATGGTTGATGCAGTTCTTCCTTTAGAACTAAAAGTTTCTACTTCTGATAAAATTTATTCTTCTGTAGATTATATGACAAGATGTGGTGTTGGAATTTGTGGAAGTTGTGCAGATGAAAAGGGTAGGAGAACTTGTATTGAAGGGCCCTTTATAAGTTCTTGAAAAACAACATCTTGTTTGGATCCACTATAGAAAATTATACGCCCAGGTATTTCTTATTGGCGTTTAACAAAATAAATAAAAATTTATAACTTCCCTTTTTGTTCAAACTGATTTATTAAATCAGAAACTCTAAACAAAAAGAGTTTCTGAGCTAGAAATTTTTGGACGATTATAAAGCAATTTACAATAAATTTCTACATCCAGAATTAAAGTATTTTATTGTTTAATGTTTGACTAAAGACAAATTCTTAAAAAAAATGAATTTTTCTAACTTTTCTTTTTGTCATAGTAAGATTTTGATATTAATCAAAAAGAAAAATAATAAGCATACTTAACACGCCCATGCCAAGACGACTTGGGGAGTTAGAATACAAAGGAAATTGGTTTTTACCAAAAATGTTCTGGGTTTTTTTCAACGTTAGAATCTTTTACTAAGAGATTCTTATTAAGTTCTCAATGTGCTCAAAACTTTCTTCGTTGCTTTTTTATTCTTCTCTGGAGAAAGAATAAACATTCTACCAAAATCAGACTGGCTTAATTTTTCCCAATCTTGTCCTGCTTGACCAAAAAACATCTTTCCAACATTATAATACGCATTGTCTAATGCATTCAATCTCTTTCCAGGAATATCCCCGTATTTTTCTCCGAAATATTTTATAATTTTCTCTTGGATATTATGAACTTCTCCAAAATCCTCTGGGATAAATAAACTCAAAGAGCGATACATTCTTGCTAATACACATTTAAGATTAAATTCATTAAAAGCTTTGTTTAAATTACTTTGAAAATTTCTTGCATTCCCTACAACTTCAGACTCATTAAACCATTTTTCTTGAATTTCTTCCACTTTATGTGCATTATATCCTTCTGGAGTTTCCAGGGCAACATGCATTATTTTGTTGTGGGGATATATAACCCCTCTTCCTTCTGGAGAGACTATTCCCTCTTCATCTCTTTTAACAATTGTTAATTTTGGATTTGTTGCTGTTTCAATCATTTTTTCTAATATTCCTAAATGAATAGAAGTTTTAGTACGGAGCAAGAATGCATCGTAGATATCATGAAAAGAGGTTGGTCTTTCTCCTTCAGGCTCATATCCCCCGTGCAACAAAACATCTTGTAAATCATTATTTGTGAAGAAATCTTTTTTGTATTCAACTACTAAATTATGTAATCCTTCTACTCCTTTCATATCGATATCCCCTATAAAAAGATAGTTTTTGAATTTTGCCATTTTAATTTAGATATCTCTCAAACCATTCCCCTGCCTTGCTTATCGCAAATTCATTATCCAAAGGGTTTGTAAGATTATGGTCTGCTCCATCAAGAAAAAGAGAACTATCTCCAAAATAAGCAGTTAAATTCCTCGCTTCATTTATATTTGTTAATTCATCATGGGTTCCTTGAATAATTAATGTAGGAGTTTTGTTTTCCATGTGTTTTTGATGAATCTCTCTGCGTTCTTTTTTCATCTCATCTAGCCATTCTTTTCCAATCTTAAAATTTCCTCTTCCAGAACTAGAAGTAGCAATTGCATAACCTTGTTCCTCAATCTTCTCTGGAGATTCTTTAATTGATGCCCCATCTCTTTCCAATAATCCTTCTAAATTGAAGATAGGAGCCGGAGAAACAAAAACTTGTGTATCTGGTCTTTCACTTGAAAGTATTGTTGCTATTGTCCCTAAACTTACTGCATACACTCCAACCTTAGAAACACCCTGCTCCTTAAGATATTTAATTGCATCTGAAACATTTTCAGAAGTTGTTCTGTAACTTACATCTCTTAAACTACCTTTGCTTTTTCCATGCCCCAATAAATCAAATGTAAGAACCGCATAACCTTTCTTGTAAAAACTTTTAGTAGCTTCAAAACATGTTGGATGTTCAGAACTCTCTTTGAACTGATGCACAACTACTATCCCCTTTTTTGCATTTTTTGGCAACCATAATTTCCCTTTTAAATCGTGATTGCTTTTGATTGTAATGTTTTTCATCTTATATTCTCAGAATTAGACTTCTGAGGTGCCAACACCTCTTAAAATTTAAGAGATAGATTGCTTTAAATAATTTTTTAAATGAACTTTTTATGGAGTGTAACCACAAATTATTCTTGATTAGTTCCTAAATAAGGCCTATGGATTAAATTTTTAGAACCGATCTGTTC
>CAZRJS010000032.1:0-11541 GCA_964600565.1 Candidatus Woesearchaeota archaeon
TGGGTAGCGGTATGAGTAACTCAGTGCAGGATTGTCCAGAAGGGTTTACTTGTAATGAAGGGGCTTGTATTATTGCATGTAAATCAGGCCAGAAAATAGGAGATATTAATGGAGATAATAAAATAACACAAGCTGATGTGCAAATTGCAAAGGATATTTGGTCAAACAAGATTATTGAGCCTTCTGATATTTGTTGTATTGATATAGATAAAAATGGGCAGTTTGATGATTTTGATTTGTTAGATATAATAGATATAGTAGCAGGAACAATGGAAAGCCCTGGTGTTTGTGGCGATGGTAGTAATGAAATAAAATGCACAGATAGTGATGGGGGATTAAATTATTATAAGAAAGGGCAAATAGAAGGAAATATTGGTAGTGGTTATCCAAATGAAAATATGATTTATCCAGATAGGTGCCTTAATTCAACATATCTTATTGAGAGATATTGTTCTTCTGATTATAGGAAGTTTACAAAACAATATGAATGTCCAAATGGATGTGTAGAGGGTAGGTGTTATTATCCTGGTTTTTTTATGAAAACAGATAAAAAAAGTTATATTATGGAAGATATTATTAGTTTAACTCTTAATTCTGCTGATAAAGAAACAGCATATGTAGATATTTATGCACATGTTGATGACGATAAAAAAATATTAATGAAAAAAGTTTTAGTTGATGTAGAAAGAATTGTTAAGATAGATATATCTCAATACAGAAATATTTTTTATAAATCAGATAATTATTTATTATTGCTTTGTGATAGTGGAGCAGAGTGTATTTGGGGAGTGAATACAAATTCAATTTCAGTTCATGTTTCAATTTCTGGAAATAAAACAAATATAAACTGCATAGATAGTGATAATGGAAAAAATTATGATAAAAAAGGATTTGTAAATTATAATGGACTTACTTATGAAGATGAATGTGGCAGTTATGATTCAAATTATCTTAAAGAATGGGTTTGTGAAAGTAATTTAGAGGGAGAGATAATCCCAATGTTTTTTGGGCATAATTGTCCAAATGGTTGTGTAGATGGAGCATGTGTTAAGTCTTCTTGCACACCAAATTATTATTGTATGGTTGAACCTGAAATTTGTCCTAAAAATGGAATACAAATAAAAACTTGCGAAGATATAGAATGTGGGTCTAAAAGATATTCAGAAGAGGTTAAATGCAATCCAGGAGATTGTAGTGGATGTGAATTAGATAATAAGTGCATTCCTTATGGATTTAGAGTATCAGTAGATTTATACCATGATAATCAAGGAAACTATAAATTATATTGTGATATGGATGGAGAATTAAAGGAGCAGAAAACAGTAAATTCTCAAGGGGATTGGGCCACATGCCAGAATAATTATGAGTGCGAGAGTAATATTTGTTCAAGTGGAGAGTGTATTGAAATAACAAAAATGTTAGATGAAACTGGCAAGTTTAAGAGTTTAGGAGTTAGAATTTTGTGCAAATTAGCTCATTTATTCAATGGAGATAATTATAATAATTGTATATTTAATTTTTTAGGAGAGTAATTTAATACAACAATCTTAAAAACTCTTATTCGTAATTTTTTTTATGCAAATTGTAAAAGTTCCATTAATAAATAGCTTGGGAAAAACAAAAGGCTGTGAAAAAGCTCCTGAGCAGATTATTCACTGCCTTAAAAATGAAATTTATAGCAATGAATTTGGAAGAATTGTTAATAATAATTTATTAGAAATTCATAATTTAGAGTTGGATAATTTCAATTTAGAAAAGAGCAATAAAATAATTTATACAAAGGCATTTAAATTTTTTAAAAATAATTCAAGGACTATTTTTTTAGGAGGAGACCATTCTATAAGTTATTCACTTACAAGGGCTTTTTTTGATTTTGTTCAAGACTCTAATTTTGGAAAAGAGCCTTGTTTAATTGTTTTTGATGCTCATTTAGATTGTTGTAAAACTGGAGGGGGTTTTAAAGAACCAACACATGAAGAATGGCTGAGGAAATTAATTGAGGATGGTTTTCCTTGTGAAAATATCCTTTTAGTTGGTGTTAGAAATTCTTATTTAGAAGAAATTAATTTTGTAAAAGAAAGAAAAATTAAGATACTTTCTATTAATTCTTTTTTAGAAAATTTGCAAGATAGTTGCGATTTAATTATGGAATTTTCAAATAAAAAAGAGCTTTATGTTTCTATTGATATTGATGTGATTGACCCTGGTTTTGCACCTGGAACTGGTTATAGCGAGCCAGGGGGTTTTACAAGCAGAGAGTTTATTTATTTAATTCAGAGGTTAAATAGAACTAAATCTTTAAGGGCATTGGATTTAGTTGAAATAAATCCAGAGATAGATAAGAAATTTGATAATATAACAATTAAACTTGGGGCAAAAATTCTAAGTGAGTTAATGTGATATTATTTTTATTATTGTTATTTAAATAAATTACATAAATTATATATAATCTTTTCAATTCATATTTTTATGAAAAGTTATTTTTTAGAAAAAGAGGTAATTGTTATTAATAGAGAACTTACAGAACTTGATTTATTTGTAAAGGATTTTTTAGATGTTGTTAAAAGACATTGTGATTATTTAATTGTTAGTGGTTTTGTGAGTATTTCAACTGGGCGTACAAGAGGAACAGAAGATGTAGATATTTTAATTGAGCAACCTTTAATAAAAGATTTTGAAAAGTTATTTTTAGATTTAGATAAAAATGGTTTTTGGTGCTATCAAGGAGATTCTATTGAGATTTTAAAACCTTATATTCAAGAAATGCAGAGCATAAGGTTTGCAAAAAAAAATGAGCTTTTTCCAAATATGGAGGTGATATTTATTAATAAGAGTAAAACTGCAAAATATTATGAATTTACACACCCTCAAAAAATAAGAATGAAGGATTTTGATTTTAAGATTCCTATATTGGAATTTGAAATTTTGTATAAAGAAATTGTTCTTGCAAGTAAAAAAGATTTAGGGGATGCAAAACATCTGAGAGTTTTTTTTAAAGAAATTCTTGATAATAAAAAATTTAAAGAGTGTGAGAAAGTGATTTTAGAGGGTAATAAATATGGTTAGATTAAAAGTTGTTCCAAAAACAGATTTAGATTATGTAGAATTTTATTCAACTAAACTTAAAGAAAATAATTTTTTCTTTGAACAACAGAGAGATTTAATTAATAGTCAGATAAAAGCAAGTAAAGAATTATTTTTAAAACTTTTTGGTAGGGGCAAAGTGTTTAAAAGAAATGCAAGAAAATATCTTAAAGAGAGAGGGATAATTTAAATTTAAGGAGATTTATATGAGAGTTTTTATTTCAATTGATATTCCTGAGAAAGTTAAAGAAGAAATTAAAAAGATTCAAGATAATCTTCCAGAATTTTTAGGGAAAAAAACAGAAGTAGGAAAGTTACATTTAACTTTAAAATTTTTAGGGGAAATTTCTGAGGAGGAAATTAAAGAAATTAAAAAAAGATTAGAGACAATTAATTTTGAAAAATTTAAAGCTGAAATTAATTCAATGGGTGTTTTTTCTAAAGAGTTTTTAAAAATTATTTGGTTAGATATAAAAAATTGTGATGAATTGCAGAGAGAGATTGATAATATTTTATCTGATTTATTTTTAAAAGAAAAAAGATTTATGAGTCATTTAACTATTGCGAGAGTTAAAAATGTGGAGAATAAGAAAGATTTTTTAGAAAAGTTAAATCAAATAAAAATTCCTAAAATAAATTTTATTGTTGAAAATTTCAAATTAAAAAAATCCCTTTTAACAAATCAAGGTCCTGATTATCAAGATATTGAGATTTATTCTGCAAACAAAAACATAAAATAAAAAGTTTTGCAGGTTTTATATAATTTTCGCAGTTAAAAAGTTATTTTCTAGTATATAATGTTTTAAAAATTCAAATTAATTTCTTTTTTTATGAAAAAAGATATTGTTATGAATAGGGATTTTCCTGCAAAGAGTGATTTTGAGGAAAAAGTTCTTGATTATTGCAAGGGTTTTGGGGGATTAAAAAATACTCATATTCATGGGGATAGAGCTTACACAAGAAAAGATGAATTTTATTTTCATATAGGGAAATCTATCAGTGATTTGCAAAATATTTCCCTTCCTGAAAAGCAAAAACTTACATGGGCATTGCATAAAGGTATTGCTTTTCATCCTGATTGTATTAGAGAAAGAGGAGAGAGATTATTAAATGAATCTATAAAATTTGGGGTTACAGAATTAAGCACAACTGTGGATATTACTTATAATACTAAATTAAAAAGTTTAGAAGTTTGGGAAAAATTAAAAAAAGATTATTCTGAAAAAATTAAGGTAAATATCTTAGCTTATAATCCTTCTGGTTTTAAAGTTAGAGGGTTGGATGATGTAAGATATGAACTTTTTGAAGAAGGGGTGAAAAGAGCAGATGGGCTTGTTGCACTTGCTGAAAAAGATAGGAAAGAAGGGCATCTTGGTGAGAGACAGCATAATTTGTATATAGCATCTCTTTCTCACAAGTTCCAAAAACCTGCACAATATCATGTTGGTCAGGAAAATAGACCTACAGATAGAACAGTAGAAATTTTATTAGAAGATTTAGCTTATTTGCAAGATATTCATTTTAATGAATCTCCAAATGTTTTTCCTAAGCAATCTATGGTTCATGCAGTATCTCCTTCAGGCAAATCTGTGGAAGAATTTAATAAAATAAGCGATGAAACAGCTAAAAGGAATATTTCTTTGATTGTGTGTTCAAGAGCTGCAATTTCAATGTATCAAGATGAAAAACAATTAGCAAATATCTATAATTCTATTGCGAAAGCATGGCGTTTTATTGCTAAAGGGGTAGATGTTTCATTAGGGGTAGATAACTTAAATGATATTTTTGTTCCTGCATCAAGTGCTGATTTATATGATGAAGCAGAAGATTTTGCTAATTTATTAAGAGGTTATCAAGAGAGACTTATTGCAAAAGTTTTGTGTGGAAAAAAATTTGATGATTTTGATAGGGGTAGTTTATAAAGAGTAATAAAAAAATAATTTTATTCTTTAAAAATTTTCTTTTGTGATTTTAAATATTTCTGCTTTTTTCCCTATTAATTCTTTTAATTTTTCTTGGGGTGAGGTGATTATATTTTGTATTGTGTTAAATTTTTTAAGTAGTTTTTTTGCTGTTTTTGGACCAATTCCTGAAAAACTCTCAATTATAAATTGCATCTGTTCTTTTTTATTAAGGGTTTTTTTTGTGATATTTAATGGTTGTTCAGTTGATTTTTTTCTTGAGATAAGCTCAATATACTCTGCACTATCTTCAGAATTTTTAGTGAATATTATGGGGATATTATATTTGAGAAGTATTGAAAGTAAAAAGCCTCTTATTGAATTTGAATGCATTCCTGTTGAATTTTCTTTGTTATAAAGTTCTTGTTCGTCTATTCCTTCAATAAGCAATAATTTTTTTTCATATTGTTGGAGTTCTTTTAATTGATTTATTAAGTGGTTGTTTTTTATTGAAGAAATAAAATCTGAAATAGTTTTTCTTTCAATTGCAATTCCTTTCACAATATAGTCAGCAACTTTCAGTTCTCTGAATTTAATATCAAAATTCTTTTTTTTTAATTCAGATATTAAAAGGCAATTTTTTTCCCTATAATCAATAATTATTTCTTTTTTGTCTGGTTTTTTTCCTTTGAATATTTTTGTTTTTGAAAATATTTGATATACTGTCTTCATTTTAATGTTTTTTGTTTTTCTATTTTTAATTCTTTTTTGTTTAGTTCTTCTCTTATTAATTCTACAGCTTTTTTCATTTTTCTTTCCCTAATTTTTGAAACATAAAAATGAGTTTCATCACTTGTGTTTTTTGTTATTAATATTATTAATTTTCCTTTCATTAATCTGGCTGTTCTTCCTGCTCTTTGAATTGAGCGAATTGCACTTGGAACTGTTTCATAAAAAATAACCGCATCAACTTCGGGAATATCTAATCCTTCTTCTGCAATTTGTGTAGCACAAAGGATATTAATTTTTCCTTTTGTAAAATCTGTTATTATTTGACTTTGTTCTTTTTGATTTAAGCCTTTTATTTCTTTTCCAGTTGGAGAAATTTTTTTTGCTTGCCCAACAAATATCTTTGAATTTATTTTAGGAATTTTATTTAGTTTAGTAGAAATTATCTCAGCAGTTTCTCGATATTGTGTGAAAACAATTATTTTTATGTTTTTTTTGTTTTTTAATTCATTTTCTATTATCTCCTTTATTTTATCTAATTTAGGATGTTCGAATTTTTTTGCTAGTAATTCATTTGTTTTGGAATAAATATAATTAAATTCTGGTTTTAAAATTAATTTTTCAACTCCCCTACTTTGTTTTTTTAAAGCTTGATTAAGTAATTTTTCTAAATAACTTTTGAAACTTTCAAGAGTTTGGGTTTCTAAGAGCCCTATTGCATGTTGTAATTTTATTGCTTGTGCACATGCACTTGCTGCAAGAAGATAATTAAAATTTGTATGATTTCTAGAGATACTTGCACTTATCTCTCCCTGAAGTTTTAATAATTCTATTTTTGTGGGGTGTTTAAATAATACCCTCCTTTTTTTTAATTCTTCAACATAACTATCAAATAACTTAAGAATAACTTGTTTTATTTCAAATAATTCTGGAGGGAAATCAAGAATTATCTTTTCAAATTCTAGTTTCTGTAGATAAGGCATTACATCAGAACTTTCTCTTGTTCGCAATTCTATTTCTTGAATTGAAAGGTTTTTACAGATTTCTTTTATTTTTTCTGAATCATTTCCAGGAGAGGCGGTCATTCCAATTATTCTTTGGTGTTGCGATTGTTTTTTAAATTCATTTGCCACATAATTATAATCATAATTTCTTACACATTTGTGAGCTTCATCTTCAATCAAAAGGCAAACTTTTTTTAAATTATATAAATTCTTTTTCAAATCATTTGCTACACATTGAGGTGTTGAGAATATAATGTCTGCAGTTTCCCAGATTTTTTTCCTTTTTTCAGCTTTTATTTTACCAGTAAATAATTGCATATCTGCAAAAAGTTCTGAGAGGTGTTTTTCAAATGTTTTAAGGTGTTGTTCTGCTAATGGTTTTGTTGGGGCAAGAAAAACTATTTTTTCTTGAGGATATTTCCGAATTCTTTCTATTGAAACCATAAGGGCAATAAGAGTTTTTCCAATTCCTGTTGGAAGCACAATTAAACAATTTTTGTTGATGCATGTTTCAAAAATTTTCTGTTGATATTCTCTTGGGACAATATTTTTGAGAAATTTATCTGGCATAAATTATGGAAAAGTTAGAGGTATAAATATATTTTGGAAAAAAATATAGGGATTTTTGTTATACAAAGGATATTGGTAAAGGGGGATTATTATAGAAATTTCATTAAATGACAATAATCACACTTATTAAACTTATTAAGATAATTGCTGTGATAAAACTCCATAAAACAATACTACTGAAAAAGATTTTATTTCCATCAAGATCTGAAAATGGGAGGATGTTAAAAAAAGTGAAAAATATACTTAATTCTATGAAGTGCATTTCTGGAGGGAGATTTATTAGATAGGCAAGTACTACAAATAATAAGTTTGCCATAATTCCTGCTGCTGCAATTAATCCAATATGGTATTCACTCATTTCTGAAAATGTGTATAATCCAAATCTTTTTGCTGCCCTATATGTTTTTGATTTTACTTCAAATACAAGCGGTGCCATCCATGTAAAAATTGAAAATGGAAAAAATAATATTCTAAAAATAATAGGAAAAATTATCCCTGCTGGAAATGATTTTTTAAAATGTTGGTGTGCCATAAAGCCATATCTTTTGATTTCCCATAATTTTATTTCTATTTTTGAATCAAGGTAATAGGCAATTATTTTTTTTGCAGTTATATTTATTAGGAATATACAAAAAATAGAGAGTAATATGTAACCTACTTTAGATATTTCTTGTCCAATATTAATTAAGAATGACAAGATTATAGTGATTAAAACTATAGATATTATTTCTTTTTTATTAAGCATGTTATCTAAAGTTTTTTTATTTTTATAAAGTTTTATATCTTTAAATTTCATACAGAAAACAAGATAAACTGCTGTTTTCGGGTTCAGAAACTCAATTACTACGAGTTTCTGATATTTAGAATATGATTTTTTACAGAAATCTTTATAAATCAGTTTATTTTAAAGAGATTATGAGAGTTAAAAAAATTATAGATGTTATTGGATTGAAGGTTTATACAGATTCAGGTGATTTTTTTGGGCAAGTTGAAGAGGCTAATCTTTCTGAAAATAAGGTTGATGGCTGGAAAATAAAAGTAGGTGGAAGTGTTATGGCACTTATTGGAGGAGCAAAAGGGGTTATAATCCCTCATCAGTTTGTTAAAGCAATTAGTGATGTTTTTATAATCAGTAAAACAGCCCTTCCAAGTGGAGATGATGGAATTGGTAATTTTGCTGCAGAAGAATTAGTATAATTTCAAAATGGTTCAAGAAACAATTTTACAACACTGGATTATATCCAGATTTGCATTGCCTTTTTTGCTTGTATTTTTTATAGTTTTCGCTATTCTTGAAAAAACAAAAGTTTTTGGAGAGAGTAATAAACAATTAAATGCTCTTGTTGCTTTTGTTGTTGGGCTTATTTTTGTAAGTGCTATTTCCCCAAAACTTATTGTTTCTAATTTAATCTTATTTTTTACAGTGGCAATAATTGTGATGTTTATAGGTTTATTATTATGGGGATTTGTTTCTGGAGGTGAGGCAAAACTTGATCAAAAAAGCGTTAAGATTATTGCAGGAGTGTTAATTGCTATTGCTCTTTTTTTCGCATTTATCTGGGCTGCTGGTTTATTAAATAATTTTCTTGGATTTTGGAATTCTCAAAATTGGGGAGGGGAATTTTGGATTAATTTGATATTTATAATTGTGATAGCTGCAGCTTTAGCAATTGCAATAAAATCAGTTAAATCTGGCTCTTAGTTTTATTTTCTTATATTTTGAAATGTTATTATAAAATAAGTTATTAAAATAAAAGATTAAATATAACAATGATTCTTTTTGCAATTAATAGGGTATTTTAAGGATTATTTGATATATGTGTTAAAAATTATTTTAAATTAAGAAAAATAAGGAGTTAAATTAGATTTATCTTTTGACTTTTGAGATATAAAAAGAAACATACAAAACGCAGGTTTTTTATAAAAAAATTATTACAGAAAACAAGGATAAACTGCTGTTTTTATATAGTAGACAATTACGCAGTAATTGTCCCTTATTTTCTGACTTAGAACCAGAGAAAATTTAGTTTAAAATTTTCCTCGGACTCTAAACAAATACAACGAGTTTCTGATAAAATAAAGAAGAATTTATCAAAACTCTTTTACGAAACATATTTAAATTATAATTATTTTTAATTAAGATGATGAATAATATATTTTTTTTAGATTCATTTTATTCTTATAGGGGAGTTATTGGAAATGTTTTTGAATCTTGGGCGCAGGCAGGTTTTTTTGCATATTTATTTCCTATTTTATTAATTTTTTCTATTAGTTTTGTTTTAATTACCCGGTTAAAAGCTTTTGAACAAAATAAAGCTGTTAGTGGGATAATTGCTATAGCAGTTTCATTAATGGCTATTCAATTAGATTTTGTTCCAAGATTTTTTTCTGAGATATTCCCAAGATTAGGTGTTGGTTTAGCGATTATTTTAGTTTTATTAATCTTAGTAGGAGCATTTATGGATCCTAAAAAAGGTGCTTTTACATGGATACTTTTCGGGTTAGGAGCAGTAATTTTTTTAGTTATAATTTATCAGAGTTTTGGCGAATTAAATTTTCTTTCAGGTTCTTTTTGGTCTGAATATGGAACAACAATTATTGGGGTAGCGATTGTTATTGTTTTAATTGGGGTGGTAGTTGGTTCTGGAAAAAAATCTGAAAAGACTGATGCCAAAGCATTAATTTTTGGGGACAAGGATTAATTTTAAGGTTGTGTGAAGTTTTTAAGAAAATATTCCTATTATAAAAAATTAGTTATTAATAAAAGTTATAAAGTGAAAAATTAAATTGAGTTTATTTATGAGATTTTAAGATATAAAAAATCGGTTTTTTAGAAAAAAATTATTAAAAGATATGGTGAATTTACTAAAACTAATTTTAATTAAATTATTTTCTAGATCTTTTTCTTTTTAAATGGACTGAAGTTTTTTTAGAGATTTTATCTGCAATATTTCCTGTCATTTTTTTAAAAGAATTTTCTATCATTGACATTTCTTTTTTTATGTTTTCAAGATTTTCTCCATAAGAGCCAATTTTGTGAAGTATAGATAACTGAAGTTTGTCAATAGTTCCTTCAATTTTTTTAAGTCTTTCAGAAATGTTTTCTATTTTTATCTGGGCAATTGTTCTAAATTCTTTAGAAGCATTTAATTCTTTTTGAAAATCTTTTATTTTTTCAGCAAAAACTTGTTCTGATAAATCTATTATGGAATTAGAGTCATAGTTATATCCAGAATCATATTGTTCAGGAGAATAAGCAGACTCATCTTGATTTTGAGGAGGGTAGTTATATTGTTTTTCAGCTGATGGTTGAGGAGAATAATATCCACCTTGTTCTTGTGGAGGATAAGCAGACTCCTCTTGATTTTGAGGGGGGCGGTTATATTGTTCTTCAATTGGGGGTTGAGGAGAATAATATTGTTCATTTGATTCTACTTGCTGATTTTCTTCAGTAGGAGTTATAGGCAATTCTGGAATTTTTGGGTGAGGAATTTGAGGCTGATTTATATCCTCTCCTGGTTTTGAAATAATATCTTTTATTTTCAATTGATCTAAAGAATCATTTATCTGTTTTGGGGGAATTCCATTTTGCCTTAATTTTTCTTTTATTTCAGAATTTCCAAATCCTTGATTTCTTAATTTTGTCACTTCTTCTAAAATTGTCATTTTATTATTTAATATTTTCAAAAGGTTGAAACATTTTAGCTTGTTTTGCAAGTATTTCAACATCTTCTTTTCTTGCGAATTTAGAAAATTCTATAGATGCGGTTTCTATAAAAGAGAGGATTCTTTCCATATTTACTTTTAAAATTTCCAAGCTCTTTTTTATCTCAAGAATTTTTTGACTTGTTTCTTCTTTTGTTTCTATTAGATTTTGCCCTATTAACAAAAGTCTTTCTTTTAGTATTCTTTGTTTTCCTTCCAAGTCCCTTATTTTCATAATTGAATCATTAGGATAATTATAATCCTGAGAATTTTCTTGCATTTCCATAATTTTTAGAAGTTAAAAGGGTTTAAAATTGTTATGATAATTGGCTTTCATGAAATCATTAATAAAAATATTTATTTCATAAAAAAAATTTGTTATCAATAAAAATTCAAGGAAGAAAATTAAACTAGATTTATTTATGAAATTTTGAGATATAAAGATGAAAATATAAAAAGGAGGTTTTTTAGAAAAAAATTATTAAAATAAAGAGAACTCTCTGAATTTTGAGAGTTATAATTTTTTATTAAATAGGATTTTTTTATTT
>CAZRJS010000033.1:0-11188 GCA_964600565.1 Candidatus Woesearchaeota archaeon
AAATAAGGTTAAGGAAATCTTTGATTTACTCTGTCTTATTTTTTTAACCATTTTTTTATTTTAATTCTTTTAATTCATTCCTAAAATCTTTTGCATTTTTGAAATCCCTATAAACTGAAGCAAATCTTAAATAAGCAACAGAATCAAGTTTTTTCATTTTTTTCATAATAATTTCTCCAATTTCAGAGCTTTTTAATTCTTTTTTCCCTTTTTTCCTTAAAAAATTTTCAATATCATTAATCATTTTTTCAATTTCTTTTTTTTCAATTGGTCTTTTTTCAAAGGCTTTCCTTATTCCTTTCTCAAGTTTAGTTTCGTCAAATCTTTCTTTTTTTCCATCTTTCTTTAAAACATAAAACTCTTCTTTAGATATTATTTCATAGGTGGTAAATCTTTTTTTGCATTTTAAGCATTCTCGTCTTCTTCTCATTCCATTAGGGGAAATTCGTTTATCAGTTACTCTCGAAAGAGTGCTAAGACAATAAGGACATTTCATCTTATATACAATATGTTGTATGTTTATATACCTTTTAGCATTATAATTTGTATAATAGCTAAAGAAAAAAATAGGTTTTATTTAAACATTTAGAACCATTAATAAGTGAATCCAACTTTTGATGTTGCACTAAAATATTGATTAAATTGGATTTAGAAAATAATATATACTAAGAAACCATTATACATTCATGAAAAATTTTAGTCTAAAATTGTTTATAATCTGTTTAGTTATAGTTTATTTTGTGGCTTTTGTTGGTTCATTATTTACCTCTGGAAATACAAGTGGAGAATGGTATGAATCAATTAAACCTTCAATAACCCCTCCAAGCTTTGTGTTTCCAATAGTATGGAATATTTTATTTTTTCTCATAGCAGTATCATTATACATTGTATGGAAGAATTCTGGAGAAAAACAAAAAAAACAAGTTATCCTTATTTTTGGAATAAATTTTGTTTTAAATATTTTCTGGAGTTTTTTATATTTTTATTTAAAATTGCCCCTATTCGCCTTTTTTGAAATTATTTTGCTTGTTTTTTCAATAATCTCAATGATTTTATTAACAGGGAGAATAAATAAAAAATCTTCTTATTTGTTAATTCCTTATTTTCTATGGGTTTGTTTTGCATCAATATTAAATTATTTGAGCATAAAATAAATTCATAAAAAACCGTTTTTTATAAAATCAAAATAAAAAAAATAAATAAATTTTGTGTTATTTACTTAGTGATATAGTATACAGAATATATTGCAGACAAACCCACAAGGCCATATACCATTCTAGATATTACAGACATATCTCCGAATATACTTGCAACTAAATCAAAACCAAAGAAACCAATAAGTCCCCAGTTAAAACCACCAATTATAAGCAAGAGAAGAGCAGTCAAATCCAATCCATTTTTTTCCATTTTTATACCTCCTATTATTTAATTAATACATAATTATTTAACTTATATGAAATACGTTTCATATGTTTATAACTTTATAGGTTTTTTGAATTTTTCTGATTTTCCATTTAATTTTCTTCAAATCTTAGATTTAGTTAACTTTTTATTTAAAAAATTCACTTTATCTATAAACTCAAAACTTTCTTTCTAAAACCTCAATTTTTTATTTTGAAAAAAAAAGTAAATATATTTTTTTGAAGTGAATAAGAATTTCTAAAAATCTTGATTTTAAATGTTTCCAAAACCCCATAACAGATAGTTTTATTAAAATAGTTTTTTTAATAAAAACATGCAAAAAAAGAAAAACAAATTTTGGAAATATACTGGAATAAGTTTATTATTTATTATTAAAACCCCTTATTATATTATTAGAGAAACAATTAAAGTAATTAAAAAAATTTCTAAAAAAGTTAAAGAAGATCAAATAAAGGAGAAAAGGGAATCAATAAAAGCAAAATATGTTCCATTTCAAATTATTGAATCTATTGAAGGGGCTTATAAAACTTGGTTTGATAAACTTATTAAATCAGAAAGCCAAATTGGGATAATTCTTGGATCAAGAGGTTCAGGAAAAACAGCATTTGGAATAAAATTACTTGAAAATATCTATTTTAAAAATAAAAGCAAATGTTTTGCTATGGGCTTTAAACCAGAAGAATTTCCTTCATGGATAAAAGTTGTTCCAGATATATCAAATTTAAAAAATAATTCTTGGGTTCTCATAGATGAAGGAGGGATTTTTTTTAATTCTAGAAGTTCTATGAGTAATGCAAATAAAATATTAAGTCAATTAATCTTAGTTGCAAGACATAAAAATATTAATATTATCTTTATTTCTCAAAATTCTTCTAATTTAGAAGTGAATATTTTAAGACAGGCTGATTTTTTAGCATTAAAAAAATCTTCTTTGCTCCAAAAAGAATTTGAAAGAAAAATAATTCAAAAAGTATATTCTGAATCACAAGATAAATTTAAAAAATATGAAAAAAACAAAGGTTTAACCTATCTTTATTCTGGAGAGTTTAAGGGATTTATTGCAAATTCTCTTCCTAGTTTTTGGAAAAAATCAATTAGTAAGAGTTTTAAATAATATCAGAACTTTTTAAATAAAATAAATTACCATTTAAAGTTTCAAAAAGTTCTAATCTTCTTAAATAAAAAACTTTTGGTGTAAAACCCAAAAATTTGATGTTGCAAAAAAAGTGAAAATTTATAAACACTCCTTTGTAGTTACTACATGAGCAAAATAACCCCTTTAATTGAGATGTGTAAATTTGAAGAAGACACTTCTACTTGGGAGGATATAACTTCAAGCTTATTTAATGGTTTAGATTACGAAACACTTTCTTTGTGGCCTGGTAATAGGGATGGACTTATCTTTCATTTAATCTCTAAAAAAAGTCATGGAAACAAGACAGCAACATATAATCCCCATGAAACAGTTGAAAATTATTTTAATCGCGAAACAGACGGAAGATTAATTACTAAATATCCTCTTTACATAAATGACTTGTTTACAGATAAATATGCAAATGTAACCATTGCTAAAAAACCTATTTTTCTTGGTGAGGGGGTTGAATTGCTTGATACTACTATCAGAACATCTGTTTATGTTGGAGATAGAGCAAGATTAATTAATTCCAAAATTTTATCAACAAAAAACAAAATAGATGAAGCAAGTTATATAGGAAAGGGAACAACTATAGAAGATGCCACTCAATTTTGCAAGAGTGTTGTAGGCTCAGGCATAAAAAATTATACTAAATACCCTTTTTCATATATTCACACTGCAATAAATGGGGCAATTATTGGAGGTTCTGTAGCAATTTCTAATGGAGTAGGTTGGCAAAGTCACTGGACAGAGACAGAAAAAACAAAATTAATTGATATTGAAAATCCTGAAAAAATAATAAATCCTTTTGAAAGACTCCTCAATTTTTCTAAAAAATTTGAAGAAATAAACCCCATAAAAGAACTCTCTCGCTTTCCCACAATTATTGGATGCAACACCAGAATTGGAGGAGGAGTGCAAATTGTTTCACCTTTAATTATTTCAGCAGACCAAATTATTGGAGAAGATATATTCGAAGACAGGCGTATTTTAAAGGGGTTTTTTTCTAATGGGCATCACTATCGTCCTTTCCCTGAGAAATTAAATTCCAAAAAATACTTTGTGAAAAAAGACTAATTTATTTTTTTGTATCATTTTAATTATCTAAAACATTTTCAATAATAAATAAATATAAAGACAAATTTCTTCCAACATTCCATAAAATTTTGGGGTTAGCAAATTCTTTTTTCTTATACCTTTTATTTAAAAATTCTTCTTCAATATTTAACTTATTTCTCACTTCTTTTTCCAATCCTTTTATAACAGAGAATTCTAAAACAAGGTCTGCTAAAATTTCAGAATAAACCTCATCAGGATGCATAGAAACACGAGGTATATTTTTAAAAATCTCCTCTAATACTGATTTTTTTAATTGATTTAATCCATAAACTAATTCTTTTGCAAATTTCTTATCTTTTTCATTAGATAAAATTTCTATGTATTTTTCGCTTTTATTCTCTAAATAATTGTTTATAACAGTTAAAGCTAGTTCTTTAAATTTCTCATCTCTTTTATACAAATTCAAAGATTTAAGCAAAACAGGTTCTCCATTAACTATTAAATTAAAAGGTATTGAAGATTATTAAAGTTTATTCTTTTTTAAACTAGATATTAATTATCTTTAAATCTCCTGAAAATTTTCAACCTTTATCTTTATTGTTTAACTTTTTCTTTCCTAACCCAAGTTCTTTTTGATTAAGAATCATTAAAATAACAGCCCCAATAATAAAAATCCAATCAACTAAAAAGCTTAAAGCAAGAAAAACTAATGCTATAATAGAATAGATAACAACTTTCATATTTTTCATTTTAATAATTCACACTTCTTACAAATTATATTTCTGCAAGGTTCACCACAAATTTTGCAGTATTGCATTTTCTCATTTTCTATCTTATTTAGTTGGGGTTGTATTTTTTTTAGATTTTCAATCATATTTTTCCTTGATTTTTTTGTTAGTTTATCAACAAATTTTTTTACCTGAAGCCTATATGGATTTTCTCTATAAGGACAAATTTCTTTTAAAAAAGGAATTTTATTTTTTATTGCATATTTTTTAATTTCATCTTCATTAATATAAAACAAAGGTTTTATTCTTCCAACAAAATCTTTTTTCTTAATTTCATAATTTTTAGTTATTGGTCCAGAATTCGCACTTAATTTAGGACTTCCTTTGAAAATATTCATCAAAACAGTTGTTACTTCGTCATTCAAGTGATGTCCTGTTGCAATTTTATTTACTTTAAGTTTTTTAGCTTGTCTGTTTAGTATTTCTTTTTTCACTATTCCACAAATTACACAATTATTCAAATTTTGTTTTTTTGTTTTTTTCCAAAAATCTTTTATTGTTTTACCTTGTTCTTTTTTAATATTATAAATAAACAATTCTATATTAATATTTTTGCATAATTCTTTTGCATATTTTTCACATTTTTTACTATAATCTCCTAAACCAAGATTTACATAAAATCCCTTAATATCATAACCTAATTTTCTTAAAACAGAAGCAGTTACAGCAGAATCTTTTCCCCCTGATAAAGCAACAAGAATTTTCTCATTTTTAGACAAATTTATTTCTTTAAGAGTTTCCTTTATTTTTTTTTCAAGTTGTTGTGAATTCATAAATTAATCAGAAAAACAGAATTTAAAAAAGATTGTGAATTAAGGATTTGATAAAATTCCAAATAACTTCAACTCAATTTGAACTTAACAATATATTTATATATTATCTAAAAATATTAATTGTATGAATAAAAAAATTTTAACGATTAGTATAGCAATTTTTCTAATTGCAGTAGTAACAGCTACAGCAGTATTGTTTCTTTATCCTTACTCTCCTGATAATCCTCCTTTAGCAAGGGATAATAATTCAACAGAACAAGGAATTCAGCAAGTTGTTGATGCAAATAATCAGTTTGCTTTTGAGTTATATTCTGAATTAAATAAAGTTGAAAAAGGTAATATGTTTTATTCTCCTTATAGTATTTCTTCTGCTTTGGCAATGACTTACGAAGGTGCTAAAACTCAAACAGCAGATGAGATGAAATCTGTCTTTCATTTTCCAGTAAGCAATATTTTAAGACCAAATTTCGCATCAATTTATAATAATCTTAATAAAGGGGATAAAGATTATGAATTAAAAACAGGAAATGCTTTATGGGTTCAAAAGGACTACCTATTTCTTGAGAATTATTTATCAACAGTGGAAAATTATTACGGAGGGAAAGCAGCGAACTTGGATTTTGTTAAAGAAACTGAAAAATCAAGACAAACAATTAATAGTTTTATTGAGAAGCAGACAAATAATAAAATTGAAGACTTAATTCCTCAAGGAGCTCTTAATGAATTCACAAGATTAGTTCTTACTAATGCAATATATTTTAAGGGAACTTGGGAATGGGAATTTGATAAATCAGACACTAATGAACAAGATTTTAAAATTACTCCAGATAATATTGTCAAAACAGATATGATGTACATGAATCCTGATAAAGCAAGTTTTAATTATGCTAAGTTAGAAAAACTGCAAGTTTTAGAATTGCCTTACAAAGGTGAGGATTTATCTATGTTAATTTTACTTCCAAAACAAGGAGAAGATTATGATTTTGAAACAGGGGAAGTAATTACTTCTGATTATACACTTGAAAATATTGAAGGAGATTTAACAGCAGAAAAACTTGAAGAATATAAATCACAAATGCGAACAACAGATTTAGATGCAATTTATCTTCCTAAGTTTGAATTTGATGCAAAATATTTTATGAGAGATGTATTAAGTAATTTAGGAATGTCAACAGCTTTTTCAACAAATGCAGATTTTTCTGGGATGACTGGAAAAAGAGATTTATTTATTAGCTCTGTGATTCACCAAGCTTATGTTAAAGTTGATGAAAAAGGCACAGAAGCAGCAGCTGCAACTGCTGTAACAATGTCAGCGACTTCTGCTGGTCCAATGAATAGTATTATATTTAGAGCAGACCACCCTTTCATCTTCATAATTCAAGAAAAACAAACAGGAAATATTTTATTTTTAGGCAAGGTTATTAATCCAAGTAGATGATAACTTCAAACAAACTTGAACTCTTAGATTTATTTATAAACTTAATTTTCTCTTAAATATTATGACAAAAAAATATATGTTTATCTCTCTTGATGATGAAAAAGCTAAAAAAATTGCAGAGGTAATAGGAAATAAAACATGCAAAAAAATAATTGATTTTTTAGCTGAAAAATCTGAAGCAAGTGAAAAAGATATTGCAGATTTCTTAAAATCCCCACTTAATACAATTGAATATAATCTTAAAAAATTACTTGATGCTGAAATTGTTGAAAAAACTAAGAATTTTTTCTGGAGTAAAAAAGGAAAGAAAATTTTAATGTACAAGCTTTCAAATAAATCTATTTTAATTTCTCCTCGTTCAAAAAATTTTATTTCAAAAGCAAAATCAATTATTCCTGTTGTTTTAATTTCAGGGGTTTTAGCTCTTTTAGTAAGACAAACAACAATTACAAAAGAAAAAATAGTAGATTATGCTAATATTTATTCTAGTGAATCAGGGGCAGTATTGCAAAAAGCAGGAGAAACCCAAGATATTCTAATTGAAAATGGCAATTTCTTTTTTACTCAACCTAGTCCAGTATGGATATGGTTTTTATCAGGAATGGTTATTGCTATTTTAATATTTGCAATAATTAATTGGAGAAAAATTTAAAAATGAGAAATAACAATGATAATAAGATGAAAAGAGGAATTATTATAACTTTAATGAGTTTTATTCTTTTAGCACAAATTATTTTTATATCTGCTGATGGGGGATATTTTCCTCCTCCAGGCCATTATGTTACTCCTGGACAACAAAAAGCAGTTATATTTTATGAAGATAATATAGAAACACTCATTGTAACTTCTGAGTTTAGGGGAAATGCTAAAGATCTTGTCTGGATAATTCCCACACCTACAAAACCAGAAGTAACAAAAGCAGATAAAGTTATTTTTCAAAAATTTGATGATTTAACAAAACCACAAGTAGAAAAAAGTTCTTCTCCAATGAATATCATGAGTATGGCAAAGGAAGATTATAGTTTTGGAGGGGTTTATATTTATGAATCCAAACAAGTAGATTATTATGATGTAAATATATTATATGCAACAAATTCGCAAGATCTTATAAAATGGTTTAATGAAAATAATTATCAATATCCTGTTAATGAATCTAATGTTTTACAGGGATATATAGATAAGAATTGGTTTTTTACTGTAATAAAAGTTTCTACAGAAGCACTGGGTTCATCAAATGCTGAATATGATATTAAGCAAGGAGCTCCAACCCCTGTAAAAATGGTTTTTAGAACAGAGGGGGATGTAGTATTTCCATTAAAAATTTCTTCAATTGATTTTTCTGATAATAAAAATTACAGAAGAAATAATGTTCCCATCCATATATTTATGATAGGACAAGGAAAATATGAAACACCTAATAATTATTTTGAACTTGAATATGGAAATTGGTTTGAAAAAAAAGAACTTGAGAAAGCATTAAAAGATGATACTGGAAAAGTTTTAATTGATTTAAGCAAGAATAAATATTTTGTTACAAGATTTTATGCAAACATGCAAAAAAATGAAATGGATTCTGATGTTTATTTTAATTATGCAGATAATAACAAAAAAGTTAACACAGGACCTGGAAATGCCGAAATATTTTTTAAAAGCCTGATGTTATGGGCAATAATTCTCTTAGGTATTTTATTATCTCCAGTTGGTTGGATTCTAATAGCAGGGAGTTTAATGATTTTTTTAAGTAAAAATAATACAGTAAGAATTTTTGGATGGATAATAGAATCATTTATGTTAGGATTATTAATTTTTTTATCCCTTATAACAATTTTTAAAGGTACACCCTTAGCAATTTATGGGGCTTTTTTATTTTTAATTATAGCTATACTTGTTCTAATGTTTATACAAAAGAAGTATAAAAAATAATATCAAAAATTTATTATTTCTTTTCATAATTCTCAATAGCTTTTTTTAAAGCATCTGATGCAAGATTAGAGCAATGCATTTTTATTTGAGGAAGTCCATCTAAGGAATTTGCTACCTCTTTATTTGTTATTTTTTTAACTTTATCAAGAGTTTTGCCTTTTGCAATTTCTGTTATCATTGAGCTCGTAGCTATTGCAGCAGCACATCCAAATGTTTTAAATTTTATATCTTTGATAATTTTTTCCCCTTTTTTACTCTTGTCCACTTTTATATAAATTTCAATTATATCCCCACAAACAGGATTTCCCACCTTCCCAATTGCATCTGGATTTTTTATCTCTCCTACATTTTTAGGATGAAGAAAATGCTTAAGAATTTTTTTATTATATTTCATTTTACTTTTTACTTTTTTCTCTTATAATTAATGGACTAATCTTTCTTAATTTATTCACAATTTTATTAATAGTTTTTAAAAAGTAATCAACTTCTTCCTCAGTTGTATATTTACTAATACTAATCCTAATTGAACTATTAACTTTAATGGGAGAAAGTCCAATTGCAGATAGAACATGACTTTGTTTTAAAGTATTTGAAGCACAAGCAGAACCAGTTGATGTATAAACACCCTTGCTTTCTAAATAACCTCCAACTGCCTCTCCTTCTATATTATTAAAACTTATATTGATATTATTACATAATCTTTTTTCTGTTTTAGGACCATTTAAATTAACTAAGGGTATTTTTTCCAAACCATTAATTATTTTATCTCTTAATTCTTTCATTTTTTTAACCTCTTTAAAATTAGAGATTTTAACAGCTTTTCCAAAACCTGCAATTCCAGGGATATCTTCTGTTCCAGAACGTTTTCCTGATTCTTGATTTCCTCCATGGAAAAGAGGAGTTATTTCTGTTCCTTTCTTGATATATAATGCTCCAACCCCTTTAGGTCCATGAATTTTATGAGCATTTAATGTAATTAAATCAATATTTTGTTTTTTTACATTTATCCCAGTTTTAGTATAACTTTGACAGGCATCAGTATGAAATAGAACATTTTTTCCCCTGCAAATCTCTCCGATATCATCTAAATCTTGAATTGTTCCAATTTCATTATTTCCATGGATAATAGATACAACTAAAGTTTTTTTTTTAATTGAATTTTCAATATCTTTTGAATTAACAAAACCTTTTTCATCAACATCTAGATAAGTTACTTCAGCTCCTTGTGTTTCAAGCCATTTACAAGTATTTAAAACACAATCATGCTCAATTTTTGTAGTGATAATATGATTTTTTTCCTTATTCTGAAAAAATAAACCTTTCAAAGCCAAGTTATTTGATTCAGTTCCCCCAGAGGTAAAATAAATTTCTTTAGATTTAGCATTTATTGATTTAGCAATAATTCTTCTTGCTTTTTCAAGTTCAATTTTAGCTTCTCTTCCTTTTTCATGTTTAGATGAAGCATTACCATATTTTTTATTAAAACAAATTAACATTTTTCTAATAACTCTTTCATCAACTTTTGTTGTTGCTGCATTATCAAAATATACAACCTTCATCTTAACAATTCTTCTGAAGTTTGTATGATAGAAAATTGGAAATTTTCTAAGTATATTGTTTTCACTTTCTACACTCTTCACATCCACAATCTTCAGAGGCATTACATTTATTTGGACAATAAATATTTGCATGTTTATCAAGAATATTAAACATCGGAACAATTGTCTTTTTATTTAAATAATAAATTCTATGTTTTCCTTCTTGTTTTATTTTAACAATATGACATTTTCTTAAAGAAGCAAGCGCATGTGAAATTTTGCTCTGTTCCATGTGTAAATTATCTGTAATTTCTCTAACATTTTTTCCTTTTTCTCTTAAAGAAATAATTATCCCAATTTTAAGAGGATTTGCAAGATTCATAAAAAAAATATGATAAGAATGATGATTAAAATATGGGTTAAATGAATTAAGGTTCATATGAAATATGGTTCATAGGAGTTTATAAACATTTCCAATTATTAAAAAGTAGTTAATTAACCCTTTTTTTTAGTTAAATATTTAACTGTATCTTTTCCTAGAGAAGCAATCATTTCAAATGCAACAATTTTATAGGTTCCTGGCATTGCATTCATAATAGTATAAACGCCAGATTTCCCTGCAATATTTTTTAATTGAATCACTAAATTCTCTAATTTCATATTTAAGAAATTACATTTATCTTATAAATTTTTGGGGTTTTAAAAAATAAACAAATTTTTAGTATTTAGTTCTTTTATAAAGGGATATATCTCTTTACAATAATCTTTAAATAAATTTATTTAGTAGATTTTTATGGGTTTGCAGAACAATTTAAATTTAAACCAACAAGTAGCCTATAATAGATTAATTCAAATTGAAGAAGAATTAATAAAATCAAATAGGGTTATTTTAAATAGAGATTTAGAAAAGATAGCTAGTTTTCAAGAAATCCTTCCAGAAAGAGTGTTTTGTTCATATTTATTAGGAATATCAAATAGATTAATAGAACAAGATAATGCCGTAAGTACATGCAAAATATATTTACATTTTTCAGGAGCATTAGATGAATATCTAAAATCACAATAAAAAATTATAGGGGCATCCAATTTTAGGATATGGGCGCGGAGGGAAT
>CAZRJS010000034.1:0-4032 GCA_964600565.1 Candidatus Woesearchaeota archaeon
AACATAGGAAGCTTAACTTCTGTGTTCGGAATGAGAACAGGTGTTTCCAACCTATTATGGTTGTCTTCAACTTTATTGAAAGATTAGGATTTATAAATCTTGCCCTTTAAATTTTTTAATAATCTCTTCTAATCTAACATCTGCTGTTCCTAATTTTTCAACAACAACTCCTGATGCAAAATTAGCAAATTTATTTGCTTTAAAAATATCTAATCCACAAGACATTCCTACAGCTATAGCTGCAGTAAAAGTATCTCCTGCACCACTAACATCTATAACTTCTTTTGCTTTTGTTTCTATTTTTTCTAAGCCTAAATCACTATAAACAAAAGAACCCTTTTTACCGCAAGTTATAATTGTATATTTTGATTTTGTTAAATTAAAAATTTTTTTTGACATTTCAATTAAAGATTTATTATCAGAATATTTTATCCCAGAAATTTCTTCAGCTTCATTTTGATTTGGACAAACAAGTGTTGAATTCTTAAAATAACCAATATTTTTTGGTTTTGGGTCTGTTAAAATAGGAATATTTTTATTATTAGCTAATTTAATGATTTTTTCAGCTAATCCTTTTGTAAAAACTCTCTTATTATAATCAGATAAAATTATAAAATCAAATTTTTTATTTTTTAAACTTTCTTCTAATTTTAAATAAATAATATTTTCTTGATTTAAATTTATTTTCTCAAGTCCATTAGGATTTTTATCTTCTTCACCCCAATTTAATCTAATTACCTGCTGACTATGTGCAATTATCCTTTGTTTTACAATTGTTGGAAATTCAGAGATTATCCCTTTAAATCCCACACCATACATCATACAACTCTGCTTTAATTTTTCCCCATTTCTATCATCCCCTATAATTCCATAAAGTTCGCATTTTGAACCTAATGAAATAACATTTCTTGCAACATTTGCTGCACCTCCTAAAGAATCATAATTTCCATTTGTAATCCTCACATTATGTGCTGCTGGCTGTTCAGGATTAATATTTTCTATTCTTCCAGGAGTATATCTATCCAACATTAAATCGCCAACAACTATTATCTTTTTTGAGTCAGAGGTATTATAAATTTTTTTTAATTCTTGAATCTTCATATTATATGCATTATTATTTGCTTAAATGATTTTATATCTTTAAGAATAACTTTTTATACATTTATTTCTTTTATATTTTAGGCAGGGGTGCCGGAGTGGTCAAACGGGTCTGACTAAGGATCAGATGACTTAGTGTCTGCGCAGGTTCAAGTCCTGTCCTCTGCATCTTTATGCGCCTGTAGCTCAGTGGAAAGAGCGCTTCCCTCCTAAGGAAGAAGTCGTAGGTTCAAATCCTATCAGGCGCATCTTTTCAAATAAAAAAGTTTATTAAACAACTTTTCACTAAATTATTAAATAAAAATTGCGTGGATAGTTCAGTGGTTAGAATATCTGCCTTCCAAGCAGATGACCTGGGTTCAAATCCCAGTCCGCGCATATAGAAAATACATCCTTAAAAATGAAAGACAAAATAGCAAAATTGCATGATAAACATTATAAATTACTGCTTTTAATACCAGCAGCGATCTTGATCTTTTGCTTTCTTTACACAATTTTTTTTTACTCAATTAACGGGGATTTTTTTAAAAAAGATATTTCTCTAACTGGAGGAACTTCAATAACAATTTATGATGAAACTGATGCAGAAAAATTAAAAGAAGATTTATCTGAAAAATTAGGAGAAATCACTACTAGAGAAATTTATGATATTATAACAAGAGAGAAAAAAGCACTTATAATAGAAACTAAACTTCCCGGAAATGAAGCAAGGAAAATTTTAGAAGATTATCTTGGATATGAACTAAATTCAGAAAATAGTAGCCTTGAATTTACAGGCTCTTCTTTAAGCGAAAGTTTTTACAGACAATTAGTAATAGCAATTATTTTTGCATTTATTTTTATGGCTATTGTGGTTTTTATAATTTTTAGGACATTTATCCCTTCATTAGCAATTATAATTTCTGCATTTGCAGATATTTTTATGACATTAACCATAATTAATCTTTTTGGATTTAAATTATCAAGTGCAGGAATTGTAGCATTTTTAATGTTAATAGGTTATTCAGTTGATACAGATATTCTTCTAACAACAAGAATTCTTAAAAGAAAAGGTGAGGGAAATTTAAATCAGAGAATTTTCAGCTCTTTTAAAACAGGGATTACAATGACTTTGACATCCTTGTTAGCTGTAATTGTTGCATTATTTGTAGTTAAAAGTTTTTCTTTAATTTTAACCCAAATTTTTATGGTTTTATCAATTGGGCTTGGTTTTGATTTATTAAATACCTGGATAACAAATGTTTCTATACTTAAATGGTATGTTGAAAAAAAACAATAAAAAAATGAAATCAAATATATCTTGGAAAATTATTTTATTAATTTCAGTTTTAACAGTTTCTTTTATCTCAATTTTTAATTCTGCAACCCAGTATAAATTATTAGTATTTGGTATTTTTCTTATTTTTTTGGCATCTTTTTTATTTAAATTTCCACATTTAAAAATCTTGTTTTTAATTTTGCTTTTAGGCTCTCTTTTACTTTTAGTTTATACATCTTTTATACAAACGGGGGTCATAATTTCAGGCGTAGAATTTAATTCAAGTGCATTTGAACAAGGATTAAGACAGGGACAAATAATAAAAGAAATAGATGGTGAAAAAATAGAAAATATTAATAATTATTATACATTAATGCAAGAGAAATTCGTCTCAGGTGAAAAAATTAAAACAATTATACAAACAGATTCAAATGAAGTGATTTTATTTTCAGATAATTCTCCAAATATCACTGTAGATAACATTCCCAGAACACAGATTAAAATGGGCTTAGATCTAATTGGGGGTTCAAGAGCACTTATCCAGGCTGAAGATAAGAAATTATCTTCTGATGAAATCAAAGATTTATCTTCTGTTTTAGATAACAGATTAAATGTTTATGGAATTACAGATGTAAATATAAAACCTATTTCAGATCTATCAGGAAATAATTATGTATTAATAGAAATTGCAGGAGCAACCCCTCAAGATCTTGAAGATTTAATTTCAAAACAAGGTAATTTCGAAGCAAAAATAGGGAATGATACTGTTTTTATTGGTGGAGAAAAAGATGTTGCTTCAGTAGGAAGAACCTCACAAGAATCAAGAATTGAATCTTGCAAAGAATCTGAAGGAGGACATTTTTGTAAATTTAGTTTTTCTATTTATCTTAGCCAAGCAGCTGCAGAAAAACATGCTGAAATAACTAAAAATCTTACTTTAAATCAATCAAATCCGCAATATCTTTCTAAAAAATTAGACCTTTATTTAGATGGAAAACTAATAGAGAGTTTATTTATAGGTAAAGGGCTAAAAGGACAAGTTACAACTCAAATAATGATTTCTGGCTCTGGAGAAGGCGCAACCAGAGAAGAAGCATATAGTGATACTGTTGATGAAATGAATAGATTTCAAACAATCTTAATCACTGGAAGCTTACCATATAAATTAAAAATAGTAAAACTGGATACAATCTCCCCAATTTTAGGTAAAGAATTTTTAAAATCAATTTTTTTAGCAGCTATTTTAGCTTTATCAATTGTTGCAGTAATAGTTTTTTTGAGATATAAAAAAATAAAATCTTCTTTTGCATTATTAATAACAAGTGTTTCAGAAATAATTATTATCTTGGGAATTGCTTCAATTATTGAATGGAATCTTGACCTTCCAAGCATAGCCGGCATTCTTGCTACAATTGGAACAGGAATTGACCAGCAAATAATAATCATTGATGAAGCAAAATCGGGTAAAACACTTAGTTTAAAACAAAGACTAAAAAGAGCTTTTACAATAATTTTAGGAGCTTATTTCACTGCTGTGGTAGCATTAATTCCCCTTTTATGGGCAGGAGCAGGTTTATTAAAAGGTTTTGCAATAACTACAATTATTGGAATTACCGCAGGAGTTTTAATTACTCGTCCTGCTTTTACAGAAATGATAAGAATGATTGAAGATTAAA
>CAZRJS010000034.1:4132-6217 GCA_964600565.1 Candidatus Woesearchaeota archaeon
ATATTTTAAAATTTTAGAAAATATGCCTATCTGTTGTGTGGATTTAATTATTGCTCAAGATTCAAAAGTGCTTCTTGTAAAAAGGGCAAATGAACCTGAAAAAAATTTGTGGGGGCTTGTTGGAGGAAGAATTTTTAAAAAAGAATCTCTCTTAAATGCTGCTAAAAGAAAGGCTGTTGAAGAAATAGGTGTTGAAATTGATGTAGGAAAAATGGTTTGTATTTCTGAAACAATTTTTAATACTGGCTCTTATAAAAATTTGAAAACAGGGGTGCATACAATGAATATAACTTTTCTTGCTAAATTGAAAAATCCTAAATCAATAAAAATTGATAAATCTATTTTAGAATACAAATGGTTTGATAAAATAGATAATGAAATTGCAGAATATGTGAAAAAAGTTTTGAAAGATACTAATGTATTTAATTAAAATGTTTCCAAAAACCCATATTATCCTAGGAATTATTTTTTCATTAATTTTGATTTATTTTTTTAATTTCTCTTTATTAGCAGGAATAATTGTTTTCTTATCTTCTGTATTGATAGATGTGGACCATTATTTATATTATGTTTATAAGAAAAAAGATTTGAACCTTAAAAAAGCTTACAATTATTTTATTGGAAAAATTAAAAAATTAAAAAAATTACCAGAAAGAGAAAAAAGGAAAACCTATACTTCTTTTTGTTTTTTGCATGGATTTGAAATTATGTTTATTTTATCCTTATTAGGCTTCTTTTTTTCATTTTATTTTTATTACATAATCCTTGGTTTCTTATTTCACTTAATTTTTGATTATATTGACCAAATAAAAAATCATAAAAGATTTGATAAAATTTCTCTAATCTATGATTTTATAAAGTTTAGAAAATTGAAATATTTAGAATAAAAATGGAAGAGAATTTAAAAGAAAAAACAATTAAAAATTCTATTTATAGTACTCTTTCAACAGTCATTTCAAAAATAGGAGGATTTGTATTTATTATAATTCTTGCAAGAACCTTGCTTCCAGAATTGTTTGGTATTTACAATATTACTCTTTCAATAGCACTTTTCTTCTTAACTTTTATAGATATGGGAATTAGCAAAACTCTTGTTAGATATGCTTCTGAATATTTAGGTAAAAAAGAACTTGAAAAAGCTCAAGCATATATTAAATATCTCCTTAAAATAAGGGTGACTCTTTTATTCATTGCAATTTTATTAATAGTTTTATTTAGTAAATTTATATCACAAAGCATATTTCATAAACCTTTAATTTACCTGCCATTAATTTTTGCAAGTTTTTATGTTATTATTAAATCCTTTGAAAGTATTATAAGGAATATTTTTGTTTCATTGAAACAATTAAAAAACAATTCAATTATGGATTTTTTCCTTCAATTATTTAGAATTGCTCTCACTTTATTAGCTATTTATTTTGTTTCAGAGAAATTTCTTGTGCCTGCAGTATTTATTGCCTTATCTATAGCTGTTCTATTTTCACTTTTTATAGGTATATTTTTATTAGGAAAAAATAAAACATTAATTTTTAATAAAAATTTAAATCCTGAAGTAAAAGTCGATAAAAGAAAGGTTTTAGGATATTTAGGTTTTGCAAGTTTAACAGTCCTTTCTATTAGCTTTTTTGGAATTATAGATACTTTAATGCTGGGAAGTTTTTTAGATGCAAAATATCTTGGTTTTTATAGTGCAGCATTTGGATTAATTACATCTATCACAGCACTACTTGGTTTTAGTGGTGTGCTATTACCGGTATTTACGCAAATAAAAGGAAAGCAATTTGAAAGAGGTTTATCTGAATCATTCAGATTTCTCGCAATATTAACAATTCCTGCTGTTTTTGGTTTTTTCATTCTTGCTAAACATTTCTTAATAGCTGTTTATGGCTCAGAATATCTTGGTGCAGTATTTCCTCTTTATTCAATAACAATTTTAATTTTAATTTATCCTCTTATTGTTTTATACTCTTCAATATTTGAAGCAAAGGATAAATTGAAAAAATTAGCAAAGTTTGGCTTTATTTCATTAAGCATAAATATTTTTCTTAACATTCTTGCTATTGTTTTCTTACTCCCTATTTCTCC
>CAZRJS010000034.1:6317-8719 GCA_964600565.1 Candidatus Woesearchaeota archaeon
TTTTTTTAAGTAGGGACAGATTTGGGAAAAAACCACTTTATTATTTTTTTGATGAAAAAAAATTTATATTTAGTTCAGAGTTAAAAGGAATCTTAAAACATAAAATTACCCCAGAAATAAAAAAAGAATCTATTGATTTATATTTATCTCTTGGTTTTATTCCCGCACCTTATTCAATTTACAAGAATATCTATAAATTAGAAGCTAGCCAAAACTTAATTTTTGATTTATCTAATCATGAAATCAATAAATATTTCTATTACCATATCCCAGAATATTTTCCAATTAAGAATAAAAAAGAATTAATTCGGCAAGGAAAAGCTCTTCTAAAAAATGCAGTAAAATTAAGATTAGTTTCAGATGTTCCATTAGGTGCTTTTCTTTCTGGAGGCATTGATAGTTCTTCAATTGTTGCTCAAATGTCTGATTTTATTGACTTGAAAAATTTGAATACTTTTTCAATAGGTTTTGAAGGAAAATATGATGAATCAGATTATTCTAAATTGATGAAAGACTTGCTAAAAACAAAACACCATCATGAATATTTTTCAGAAAAAGATTTTAATTATGTCTTAGATAAAGAAAAGCTATTTTATTATTATGATGAACCTTTTTCAGAGCAGTCAATGTTTCCAACTTTTAATTTATCAAAACTAACAAGGAAATATGTTACAGTTGCTTTAAGTGGGGATGGGGGCGATGAAATTTTTAGTGGATATTCCAGATATAAAATTGCCAAGCAATTAGAATTTATTAGAAAACTGCCTTTATTTATCAGAAAATTATTATTAAAAGTGACTTCTCTTAGTAAAAAGGGTTTTTTAAAAAATCTTGAAGAAGGATTAAAATTAAGTTTGCTCCCTTTAAAAAAATTTTATTCTGAATCAAGAACATATATTTACAAACCAGAAATAACAAAAAAAATTCTTGACGAAAAAATGTCTTATTGTTTAAATCTTACAAAAAATAATCTTCCCGAAGCAGTGAGATTAATGGATATTATTTTTTATACCCTTCCAGATAGATTTTTATTAAATGTTGATAGAGCTTCAATGTCAAATTCTCTTGAAGTTAGATGTCCTTTTCTTGATTATAGATTATTAGAATATTCAATGAAAATTCCCTCCAAATGGAAACTATCTCTTTTTGATACAAAGATTATTCTGAAAGATATTCTCAAAAAAATTCTTCCAAACAAAATTTTAAAAAGAAAAAAAGTGGGTTTTACTCCTCCTTTAATTGAATGGATTAATAAAAGTGAATATACCTCTGAAATAAAAAAAGCGAGAGATGTATTGTATAAAGAGAAAATTATAAACAGAGAATGGAAAGAATTTTATAATAATGTCATAGATAAAAAAGATGATTTATCAAAAAATTATAAAATAAGATTATTTTTACTTTATAAGTGGTGGGAGTATTGGAAAACTAACTAATAATCTTTTTTAAATCAATAACATATACCCCTCTTTTTCCTTCATGAACAGAATCAAAACATATTTTATTCCCTTGAAAATTCCATCTTGGGTGTAAATCACATCTTAATCCCCCATTATCCCAATTTGAATCCTTTATTCCTTTAGGCAGGGTATAAAATTTTCCTAGATTTATTTTTTTATTCTTAAGAAAATCGTACAAAATCAATTTTCTGAAATGTTTTGCATCAGGATATGTGTCTGTTATTAGATATCTCTCATCTTTTGTAAAAGAAGGATGCCCATCTTCATAATTTATTTTAATCTTTTTTATATCACTGCTTTGATCTGTTATGAGGTAATAATTAGCAGGGAGGATTTTTTTCCTAATATATCTGGGGATAAGTTTTCTATAAATTGGGAGAATTTTTTCTAAAATAAAATTTGATTTTTTATTGCCTTTTCTTATTTTTCCAAATTTTTCTGAAACACTACACCAAACTAAGATATCCTTATTATTTTTCCATGTAAAATGTGAATAAAACCCACTATCAGGAAACATAAATAAGTTTTTCCCATTAATATCTGCTGTAAAAAATCTTGTGTGAAATAATCCATTTCCTATTTCCCATCTATGCAAAAAACAGAATCTATCTCCTTTTGGATTAAATATTGGTTGGTCTATCCAGTGGTTTCCTTTTTTCATTGAATCAAGGGGTTTATACATTGCAAGTTCACCCAAGGAGATAATTAATTTTTTCCTGCCAGTCTCAAAATCAACTAAATAAACTCCTTCATTTTCAGGAATTATCTTTTTCTTATTTTTATTTTCAACTCCTTCATAACCATAACCTTTTCTAACCATATTTAATCTTGAAAAACTTAAACTGATTGCATATTTTCCAGAGGGATGAACATCATAAACCGTATGAGGGATAATTTTCTCTTTTTTTGTTTTAATATCTATAATTCTTGATACAAATTTAT
>CAZRJS010000034.1:8819-11088 GCA_964600565.1 Candidatus Woesearchaeota archaeon
TCTAATGCTTTAATTGTTGCCTTAACATCATTATCAAAATTCCATTTTGAAACAATCTCTAGGGATTCTTTTCCCATTTCTTTCCTTAATTTTTCTTCACTAATCATTTTTTCCATATACTTTGAAAATGTTTTAATATCTCCACACTTAAAAATAAAACCATTTTTTTCATTTTTTACTAAATCTCTAGCAGTTCCAGCTTTATCTGAAACTATTACTGGGAGAGAAAAATTCATTGCTTCATTTAAAACTTTTGGACTTGGGTCATATTCAGAAGCAACCACAAATAAATCTGCAATAGAATAAAACTTGGATATTTCTGATGTTTTCTTAAATCCTAAAAAAATTACATTTTTTATATTTTTTTTAAGAGTATATCTTTCTAATCTTTCTTTTTCATTTCCTGCGGGACCAATAAATAATAATGTTTTATTCTTTACACCATTAATTTTTCCATAAGATTTTAATATATCAAAAACCCTTTTTCTTGGGGAGATTCTTCCTACAAAAAGAATTACTTTTGAATCTTTTTCTATTCCTATTTCTTTTTTTATTTTATCTTTACTATTCTTAAACTTGTTTGCTTCATTTTTAAAAAATTCATTATCCACTGCACAAGGATGAAAAAATAATTTTTCATTTTTAACTCCAAATTTTTCATAAAATTTTCTATTTTTTGAATAACTATATAAAAAAGCTTTTGGAATTTTAAAAAGAAATTTATAAATTATTTTTTTAATATTTTTTTTAAACAAACCTCCTCTTACTTCATGAATCTCATCTCTAAAGATTACAGGTGTCCTGCTAATCCAAGAGATTATTATTGCTATTTTATGTGTGAATGAAGAGTAACTATAAATAATTATTGCCTCATATCTTTTCAGCAAAATATCTTTAATAATTTCAAAATAGCCTTTTATCCTTAATATTTTTCCACTATTAATTTCATTTAAAAATTTATACTCAAATCCTTTAACAATATTTTCCCAAAAAAATTCTTCTCCTGTTTCAGGATCATATGATCCCCCTTTAACACCATTATTTGAGCAAAAATAAACAAAAAGATTTATTTTTTGATTTTTTGCTAATTTTTCAAATAAAGGCAAACGATAATTGCATGGAGCAAAATCCAACACAGCTAACCTATATTTTCTTTTCATTTTAATTATTTATTCAATATCCTTATAAATTTTTTTGCATAATTTTCAAGAATATATTCTTTCAAAAACTTTTCCCTTCCCCTTTTACCCATTTCTAACCTATTATTTTTGCTTTTTATCAACAATTCTATTTTTTCTGCAATTTCTTCTGGAGAATTTTTTATTAAAACAAAACCTGTTTTTTCATTTTGAATAATTGTTGGTATAGATGCTATCCCATTAGCAATTACAGGTAATCCAAACATCATGGCTTCTAAAATAACCCTCCCAAATGTTTCTAATTTATATTCAGTTGGAAAAACCAAAACATCAGAATCCTCCAGAATTTTGTTTTTCTCTTTTCCTATTTTCTCCCCTAAATATTTAATTTTATTTTTTAAATTGTAATTATCAATAAAATTACAGAAATCTTTTTCATCTTTTTTACATTGCCATGCGCCAATAAAACTACACCTAAAATCCATGTTTTTTTTATCAAGAATTTTGCATGCCCTAAGTAATTTTGGCCACCCTTTTGTTTTATCCATATTTGAGATAAAAATTATTTCAAAATTTTTTTTCTTTTTTCTTTTTTTGATTATTTCATTAAATTCTTTTTCTGATAATTCATTTTTTATTGCATTAGGTAAAACAAATAGTTCTTTTTCACCAATTAGACTATGCAAATCTTTTTTTAGGGAATTATCTAAAACAATTGCTTTCTGATTTTTAAACATCTTATTGTAAATTTTTTTAATAAAAGGATTTTTCCAATTTTCATTAGTTATTCTTGTTCTTATATGGAAAAATACCTTTTTAGTCCATCTTTTTTTAATTTCTTTTACCAATAAATAATCCCTTAGTAGTCCTATCTTTGATGTAGCTGGCATAAAATAAATAATATCTGGATTAAAATTCTTTAAAACTTTTTTAATTTCTTGTTTAATATTTTTAAATTTCCTTAATTTTTCTAGACTTATTTTGCCAATCCCCCTCATTTTTTGAGCAAAATTTATCTTAATATTTACTACCTCAAAAGTTTTATCTTTTTCCAGAATATTCAGACAATCCTTACTTGAAATTGCACTCCCATAATAAGGCGGAGGTAAGGGTGATAAGAAAAGTATTTT
>CAZRJS010000035.1:0-1878 GCA_964600565.1 Candidatus Woesearchaeota archaeon
TTATTAGAATTAGCTTGACTATATCTAATAGGCATTACTGATTCATTCATTGATATAAATAACTGTGCAGATCTTAGCATAGCATAAGCTGTACTTAAATCACCTTGCATAGCATTAATAAACATACTACCAATAATATCTCCAATTAAGGTATTAGTATTTATATTATAAATAGGTAGGGTAGTCTTTATAAAGTCTCCACTAATCCTACTTGATAAATGTACGAATGTATCAGGTAATTCATATACCAATGTTAATGGATTAATATACTTATAACTAACTGGTTTAATATTAATAGCTAATGGCCCATATACCCTATTCTGTCCTAACATACTAGGATTGAGTATTTGATCTCCAGAATTATAATCCATTGTATCATTACTTATCTTATAGTTTTGAAATATACAGTTAGCTCCTTTCATTAAGGAATCTACTATAGTGCTATTTAAGCTAAATCTATTCATTAAATTGTTTTGATACATATTTCATCCAGAATTATTTATATTATCTTAATCTAAGCTAATTTATACCTTAAATCAAATTCTATATAACTTAACTTTAGCATAAGATTTCTTTTGTATTTCATTGTTATCAGATATTTCTTCTATAATATTCTTATATGAATCTTTTAATACTTTCATACTTTCATAAATACTTGTTACATCACTATCAAATAAGGACATATAAAACACTTTTAACTTAGTTTCAATACTTTGTTTAAGTGAATCTGTTTTAGCTCCAAATAGCTTTAAATTAAGATTAAAGGAACTAACTTGTGTAGGTATAAGAAACTCATTACCATGAGTAAGATAGTAACTATAATTAGGATCATTAACATCTCCCATACTTCTTATATTATCTTCTATAGTAATTGCTGTAGCTTCATCAAATTCTACTTTATTACCTGTAGCTTTATTAGCTTCTATATCATAGAAACCTTTAATTCTATACAACTCTAAATTAGGAAGTCTCCTAAAGTTCTTATCAGTAGGATCTATTCTAAAATGAAAATGGTAGACCTTATTATTATTAAAGAACCTACCATCCATATAGTTTATTGCTTCCTGTTTTATTTCATCCCATACTATATTTCTAGCAATGAGATTGTCATCAACAATCATATACCCTACCTAATTAATTATTAATAAACACTCTTACACTTTACCTGATACAGCTGTTATTGTATCAAACTGTAATGTTTCTATATTTTTATTATAAATATTTAATAAGTCACTACATAATCCTTCATAATTAGTAGATAAAGATATACCACCATTATCTAAATAGTATTCACCTACTGCTTTTAATGTAACCATATATAATAAACAATCATCTATTATAAGATTCTCTGCTAAGTAATTATCAATCATCCATTGTAAATCATATCTATGTTCTTCTAATTCATATCCATTAAGAGTTCTAATAAAATATGGATACATATAACCTAACAACAATACTCTAGCTACTTCTTTATCTTCTTCATAATTAAGTGTGTATTCAGTACCATTAGTTAATATTTCTATATCATCATAGAAACTAGAAGTCAAACCAAAGTTTATATCAATAGATCTATTACCAACAATACATTGATTAGTTTCACTTTGATATGATACACCATTAATTAATTTAGTTCTTGGAAACTCTTTAATAGACTTAAATGCTATCTCACTATTAGAACCAGTCATAATACATACATCATTAAATCTATCTATTACTGTAGCCTTATTTATCTCTACTGGAATTAATAATGGATCTATCCTAATTCTATCTACAACAACTTTGTATGCAGAAGTAAGATAAGGGATGAAATCACTCATCCCTATACCAATGCTATTACTTATAAGATTTATGAAATCATTATATAACATTTAATTACCT
>CAZRJS010000035.1:1978-10670 GCA_964600565.1 Candidatus Woesearchaeota archaeon
TAACATTACAACCAAATTGTCCAACAGCTAATGATTTAGATCCAATACCATCAGCAGTAGCAAGTACTACCTCTGTATTAGCTACTAATACTACATTACCTGCTTTAGAGATATTTCTTTGATACATAAGTATCTCCTTTATATATTCTCATTATTATTATGTTTTAAGATAAGCTTAATAGCTTCATCTTTATTACCTGTCCATTCAATACCTAATTCTTCAGATATCTTCTTAACCTTAGAAAAGTGTAAAGGCTTAAGATCATATTCTGAATACTTTAGTTGAGACTGAAATAACTTGTCAATTAACTTCCTTCTATTAACTTCTGCTATAAGCTCTTCATCTGTAACTATATTGAATTTAACTCTTAACTTTGCATCTTTAACTAATGCAGGATCAGCATTAACAACAGGACTCAACCATCCTCTCTTTTCTAATTCCCATGCAACATAGTCTTCATTCTCATCTTTCCAGATAAAAGTTAAAGCTTCCTTAATTGTAAGTTCTCTATCAGTAGTTGGAACTGTATCTAACTTCTCAATATAAGAGACTATCTCTTTTTGATTAGGTTCCATAGACATTAATCCTCTAATTTTAGAAAGATAATCAGCTTCTTCTTTACTACTTGTTATATGATAAAATCCTTGTCTAAATGTTTTACTACTACCATCTAACATCTTCATAGGAAGGGAAACGATTGTCTCGTTCCCTATTCCAAATTTGTATAGTTTCATCCACTACCTCTTCTTTAATTCATTCAATTAAATTAAATCTACAATAATAACTGCATGGTTCTTTTCGTATGTTACTTCTTGAGTACATTCACCAATGATATCTTCTCTTACTAAATCTTCATCAGGATTCTGAATATTACCTTGTAACTTATCACCTCTATATACACAAGTCTTAACATAGTTCTTGTCAATAGCCATAATGATGTTACTAGGTTTAATTCTTTCAGTACCTTTAATAAAATATGGTAAAGGAAACTCTGTCATATAATCAAACTCTGGAGCATGAATAAATCTAATAGTAATACCATAAGAGGATACGAAATCAAAATAAGCTACAGAAAAATCAACAGTAGACTTATTAACATCAGCTCTATTTATATCAGTACCAAATAAATTAGGAGTTTGTTGTCTTGATAACTTAACAAACTTATCTAACTTTCTTAGGATTTGATAAGAAGTAGCAAATGTAATAACCTTACTACCTTTCTTTTCTTTAAATGCAGAGAAAGAATAAGCTAAATTATTAATCCAAGTTTCAATAGCTTCAGATGCATTACTAACACTCATAGGAAGTGTAGCTCTAATGTATCTAATTTGATTAAGTTCATAATCAAATAAACCAGACATTGTTTTAAATGGTCTACCATTCTTACCTAGTTTTCTTTCTTTCTTACCCCATAAAAAAGTATTAGATTTAGTAGTATTAAATTGATCAGTCATAGTCTTTCTGTGTTTTTGAATATCATCTACTCTAAATCCACCACCAGCTAATCTAGTTTTAGTAATCTCTAATGGTTTAGATCTAAAGATTTGAACAAAGTTAGTTTTAATCTCTGAACCATATTGCCAAATAGAATAACCATCTCTTCTTGATCCAGAACCCTCTTCAACACCATCAGCAATATTGTTATACATACCAACTAACAATTGTCTATCAAGTCTAGTATAAAAACCAGGTTCATAAAATTCAGCAGTTGTATTACTATCATTAATCATTTCATCTAATAAAACAACATTAGTAGTACCAAGGTTATTCTTTAAATTAGATTGAGTAAAGTTAATAAGAAGAATAAATTCAGTACAATCAGCAGCAAATAAGAAACCTTCAACTCTTGCATTAATCTCATGCTCTTCATGTGTAATCTCATCAATACTAATAGCAAGGTCAGGAAACATTGAATGTACTGCTTTAGCTTCTGTACCTTCATGTGTTAATAGGTAAAAATCTTTAGCTACACCACTTTGTTTAAGTGGTACAACAGTTCCATTACCACCTCTTAGTTTATAATCATTAGAACTAAGTATTTGAATAGCCTTCTGTACGAATCTTACAGAATCACCACCTTGAAACAATTCACTAGTTCCTGCTTTAAAAGCAATAGGTATTACTAATTTACCATTAAATGTAACCATTGTATCTTGGTGTTTTTGAGTAGTCTCATCAATAACCTTTGCAATAGATTGAGCATCACCACCACCAACAATAGTATTAAGCTTTGCAAGTAACCCTGCATCCATAGCTTTCCAAGAAAAGTTTCCACCAATATTATTAGATGAATCAATATCATACTTAGCATTGTTTCTTAATCTTAAATCATTCATAAATGTATCAGGGAATGCATTATCTCCATCCCAATCTTCACCATATAAATGAGTATCTTTATCAATGGACTTAGTATTCAAATCCATCATAAATTTAATAGGAAATGAATCTTTAGACATCTTTACTGCAATCTCATGAACATCATAGTTATATTTACCTTCTAATACTGGCAATGATTCTTCACCTAAACCTGTTTCCAATAACTTAGGACCATACTCACCAGGAACATTCATCATGTTTCCACCATTGTAAGTCTGTAGTGTTTGATTAGGATAGATTCCATTGTTGTTAATAGGTACTTGAACCCCTGTGTCTCTTATAGTCATAATTAATCCTTATTTTTAATTTGCTTTAATTTATATCCCGAACTTATCTGCACCCATGCCAGTAAAGGAGAATTGATTCTGTGTTCTCTGTCCACCTTGTCTAACATTAGCTCCAAGACCTGTTACATCAGGACCTGGTGTTTGTTTATTAGGTATACTATTATTTACACCTTCATTCCTTTTTTGTTGTCTCATCCTATACAACATAGCTATTTCATCTTCTGAAATACTATTAGCTGTAGCAATTAAATCATCACCTTTGAAACCTGTCTTTGCTCCATAGGTTCTTAACAGTCTTTCATTCTCTGCTATAATATTATCAGTACTATTCATTCTAGTACTATTATCAAGTGGTTGTCTATTATCTTGTTGAACATTGTTACTTACTTGGTTATTCCTATTATTAAACTCTACTGTATTATCATTTAATGTGGTAGGGTTTAAGTTCTGGGAAGAACTATTATCAGTAGCCTTATCATTACCAACATAAGCTTTTAACCAGTCAGTATCAAGTCCAAAGTTATCTTTATTACTAGATTCTTGTGTATTAACTCCATTTAAGCCATTTTGAGCATTGTTATTTTGTTCTTGAACATTTGTATTAAATTGATTTACATTTTGATTATTGATACTGTTAGATACTTGATTACTATTATCTAAAGTTGTTTTAGCAACAAGATCTCCATTCTGTACTGAATCATATACTCTTTGCATTTCTTCAACACTTGGTTTAGATGGATCATTGTTACTAGTTTCAGCAACAGGAGCTGATTGTCTCATACCACCAAATCCTATACTATGCAAATCTTCATTGTTCTTATTAATAACATTATGTCTAATTACTTCAGACATATTAATACCATTAAGCTGTCTATTATTACCTATAATAGATTTATCTATAGGTGTACTAAAGTCATCCATCATTACACCACCATCATCTTGTCCAAAATTCATCCTTTACTCCTTATCACTTATTGTATATTATCTAAATAATTTTCTAATGCACTAATAGTTTCTTGTGGTCTTTCTTCATACTCATCTTTAAGATCCATTAATAGTTCTCTTAAATCTAATCTAGCATCAGCAGCTTTAATCTTTTTGTCTATTGCACTACTTTTCTTTTGATCTGTTTTCTTTAACATCATATCTTTTCTTTGATAATCAATACCAGCTTCATGCTTAGTAGTAATAACCTTTCTAGCTAATCCAGTATTTTCTTGATCCATCTTTTCTAATTTCTTAGTAAGTTCTTCTAATTGATTATTAAGAGATTGTATTTGTCTAGCACTTGATCTTAATGAACCAACCTTAGCTTTAAGAGCTTCCTTATCAGGAATAGGTAAATAATCTACAACAATTTCTGGAGGTAGTATACCTTCTTTAGCCATAGAATATATTAATCTAAATGTCTTTGTTTGTGAAGTAGAAGTATAGGACTCTGGTTCTATATCTACATCAGTAGCAATATTCTTTTTCTCTCTAATTATATCAGCTAATGCATCAGTTACTTCAATAGCCTTCTTTGTTTTAAATATCATATCTTCTATTTTCTCAAGAGATTCTTTACCATCCATCATTTTCTTAGTCCAGTTCATAATGCCTTCATCACTAGTAGCATCCAAACCTTTTGCTTGAGCATCTTTAATATCTTGTATATACATCATTCCATCTACTATCTCTGTAATCCTATCTGGATTAGTATATCCTTGAACATACTGTAATAATACTTTACCTAATTGCGATAAGAATGTTTCAAATATAGTAGCAGTAACTTTCATATTAGCAGTTATAGCATCTTCCCAATCTTCTTTCTTATTAGGATCTAATGTTAGTTCACCATATTTAACATTCTGTGCAGCAGTAGTAGTCCCTATTACTTCCATAGCATCTTTATACATAGTAAAGAAAGCATTGTTTAATGGTTGAGCTGAAACAACAGTAGGAGCTTGTGCTCCAGGGTTCATAACAACAATACCATTAGGTTTAGACCATTCAATAGCTAATTGATCTACATCACCATTAGGTATCTCATTCTTCCTAGTAACAATTTTACCACCATTACTTGCTTGTGCTGATCTAACTGTTTCATTAAACATTTTATTAACAAATCTTTGTGGATCTTTCATATGATGTCCATCACTATACTTAAATTCATTATCTGAATAATCAGAATAGAATGGTATAATAGGATAATCTCTTATAGACTCTGGTAGGTACTCTTCATATACATGAGCATAACCAAGATATATTCTCTTAAGTATTCTTGAACGAGTACTGCCATCTTCCTTCTTTACAATAATTCTCTTAAACTTAGTTACTACTTGTACTTGATCTTTTCTTTTATCATATGTTCTCATTTTATTTCTAGTATAATAATATTGAGAATCAAATGTTTGCCATTCAACAGGTACAGTAGTTACAAGACTATCTAATCCAAACAATGCTTTTAACTTGTTTTGATCTACCCATTTAATAGTAGCAATCCATTCTGCATCTCTAAACATTACATCTTTACAAGGAGCAGTAATAACTTCTTTGTAATTAAGAAATTCAAATGTAGTTTTATTATCAGATGTTGATTTAATATATGCATATGAAATATTTGTTTTAAGTGCATTTAAAACTATCTCTGATATAACAGAACTTCCTAATGAGTTTCTATAACAATCATCTAATATCTGTTCTGATATACCACTTATAGCATTGTCTTTATATCCAATAGGACTACAATTAAACTTAGGTTTAGCAGAAGTTAATAAACCAGTTGTTGCTTGTATAGCTGTTCTAACAGCATTAACAGTTAGTTTATATGCTCCCATTTCTTCTAATGATTCTAATTCTTCTGGTGTCCATTGAGAATCTCCACCATCATAAAATAGATTATTTTGATCACAATCTTTCTGATGAAGTGTATAATCTTTAGTCAGTGCAGATGATATAGATGCATGTTCTAAAAACGATTCTTGAATAGATAATTTAATAAGTGCCATGTATTACCACCCCATAAAACTTTTACTAATTTTACGATTAGATTTAAAATTCTTTATTCTAATCGCAGCCTTTGTTAATGCTTCATCCACATCTTTAATTCCTGGACCCCATAACACCTTACCTGCTTTAGGATCTTCATGTGCTGCTAGTGCTGTACTATCTAAACTGTCATCCTTTTCAGTTTCACCACCACTATATTTACTTGCTTCATTTTCAAATACATTCCAATTATCACAACTAGCTAATCTACTCATTTTACCATTTGCAATAGGATTAGTAAGAGATTCTTTATATTTAGTCTTCTTACTCTTTGGTTCTTCAAAATTAAACTTAACATAATTAGTATAACCTAATAATTCTAACTCATCTTCTACATATAATGATAATGCTAATTGATATCCATAAGTTTCTATAGTAAAATGAGTAGGCTTACATTCATTAACAAAATTAGCTACAGCAGGAGCTTGTAACTTAATAGGTAATACCTTAGAGAATATCTTTAAGAATATCATATCTTTATTATTTGTAACACCTAATGCAGTCATACTAAAATTATCACTACTAGCCTTGTTACCTTTAGTTGGATCTATACCAATAAATACATTAATAGGTATCTTACTTAAACATGTAATCATACCAACATCTTCTTTAGCATATGTTTCAATCCAATGTATTCCATACTTATGTTTCCATATACCATTAATAGGTTTAACCATATTAGGATCTATAATAGGATTAGATTCTTGTGCAGGTATATTGAAATACTCTTGATAAAAGAATGCTAAAGTATTCTCAGTAGTATGTATCTTCTTTTGTTCTGCTATCCAATCTTTATCATATCTTTCTTTCCATACAGGATTACCATTACTATCAGCAATGTCTACTCTACTATAATAACCATTCTTACCTGAAAACATAGAAGATGGATTATCAAACTCTTTAGTTATCTCATTCCATTTAGGATCAGCATTAGCAAGGTAAGCATCTGGATGTACTATAGTTCCAAACATGACTACTTGCATACCAACATCACCAATAGGTAAGATTTGTGCAGAGAACCATCTTCTTAAATTCTTTCTCTTCTCATCTGTATCTGCATTCTTTTCATCTTCAAAGTCATCAAGGTATACTTTAGTAGGTCTTTGACCTTTCCATTTAGTACCACGAATCTGTGAAGTAGTACCTTTAGCTGATATATAAACACCATTAGCAAATTCTAATGCTTTAGTATTCCATATATCTTTACCAGCTAAATCCCCATAAATATATTTGATTATATCATTGCCATCTATTTCTGATCTAATATCTATTATCTCATTACTAGCTAATGCTACAGCAGAAGATATAAGTATCATTACAGGTTCTAAACATTCACATATATTATGAAGTATATCATTAGTTTTCTGTGCAGTCTTTGCACTACCTCTAAACCTTACAAAACATTTGTACTTCTTAGTATTGTCAGCTAATGCTTTATATGCTGTTAAATGAAATCCAGGAGTCTTATTCATCATCTGATGTTTCATACAAGTTAAAGACCAGAAGTAAGTACATTCTTTTAATGCAGACCTAAATTCATTCCATAATCTCTCTTGGCAGTATTCATTTACAGCAACAACTAATTGATCCTTTGTAATAGATGGATTTGCTACCTTTAAATCATTTATCATAGAATTGGTATCAAAAGAACTAAAGTCATTCATATACTTATCTATTGCAGTAATTTTAAGAAAGGGAGAAGCATTAGCTATATTAGTTAATCCAATATTCTTTTTCCAATTACTACCAGAATATATTTTCTTTATTCTATAATCCATTACCAATTACTCACAATTTCTTTAACTTTAATGTTCTCATCTTTCGATGAGTTTACCCTACCTAATTTATTATTATTAGATATACTTACAGCTTTATTAATATCTTTTACAGTTACTTTTGGTTTAGGTATTTCTTTTGGTTGTTCTATTTCTAATACAATACTAGCTTCTTCTATCTTAACTCTCTTTAAATCAGATACATTAGTTATACCATTATTAAATCTTTGAAATCCTTGTTGTTCTATTTGTTTACTAGGTTCTACTCCATTAGGTAATTCTACATCAAACCCATTTATCTTAGCTAGTATTTTACCTGCATTTAACCATTGAGGATCTTTTCTACCAGCCTTATCTCTCATAAGGAAACCATCCATTATCTCATCTACTAACATGGCTTCATCAAATCCTCTATCTTTAGCTGCTTCTTGTAATTTCTCTAGTAACAAAAGTTTAACCCTTTCTGTTATTCTACCAGTAATCTTCTTACCATTCATTACTTGTCTACACTTATCATTTTCTTTCTTAGTAGGTTTCCTTACATTGAAATGTTCATTCTTAGCACTTGCACCACTATAACCATTTAACTTATATTTAGGTACAGCACAGTGCACTATATCTCTAGTCCTATAAGTACCACCACTAGTTCTAACATACTCACCATTAACATAACTTATTTTAACATACAATTCACTACCATCATCCATTAAAATAAACTTATCAATATCTAGTGATGTTAGTATAAACCAATTAGTAAGTTTAAGACTATTATCTTCTATGTCAAAGGAATGGTAGAAAGTAGCTATATTGCTACTCTCTCCAAAACCTGTCTTTACTTCATATCTAATCATTATCTTCTACAACAACTTCTTTGCCTAGTATATTCTGTGGTTGTATAAAGAAATACTTCTTACCAAGTAAGTCAGCAGTAATAACAGCAGTATCAGGTGCATATATAGTATCACCATTATCTACTAAATCTTTAGGAACCTTAGTACCCATTTCAACTATCTTACCTTTATTAATTCTATAGTTATCAGCAGCTTTAGTTAATACCATGCTACCATTACTAGTTTTGTAATCATTACTTTCTTTATCACACAATATCCAACTACCTACTGGAACTATCTTAGTTGTTTTCATAACTCATCCTTTGTTAATTTATTAAATATATATATTTTTTCTATAGTCTACTCTAGCTATTACTCTAGCTAACATCTTGA
>CAZRJS010000036.1:0-10350 GCA_964600565.1 Candidatus Woesearchaeota archaeon
CTGGAGATTATCAAAAAATGAAAAACACAAAAATGAAAAACACAAAAATGAAAAAAATAAAATTAAATAGAAAAAAAATTATTAAAAAAGGTTTAACAGGCCTAATATGCTTAGCAGGCTTGGCTATTTTACCTAATTGTACAACCCAAAAAGTTGAAAATAAAACTTACAATGAGCAGGTCATTCAAGGAGAAGGAAGATTAACATTTCTCGAAAGAATCAATTTAGAAATTCACAAACCTGTTTATAACCTAGAAGAAGTAATCAATAAACATGAATTAGCTCCAATAACATTAACTAAAGTAGATAAAAATGATTTAACAAAAATATATGGTGTGAAGAATCATTGGAATATGGCTGTGATTAATACACAAAAAAACAAAATACATTATAAATTAACAAAGCATCATCTTTATCGCGAACGAAAAAAACTGATAAAAAATCTTCCAAAAATTAGGGAGAACTTAGAGGAAAAATTAACATTAAATCTTAAGAATACTCATGAGAAGCTCATAGAACAAGTTCAATTAATAAATGATAAAATTGCAACTGAAAAAAAGAAATTTGAGAAAAGGAAAGAAATTACTCTTGACAAAATTAAAGCATGTGAAAATGGAGAATATGTTATTGTCAAAGGAAAACCAATGAATTTTGATATAAAAGAATTAGTAAAAGGCAAAGCCTTATATCAAGGAGAAGGTATATTCATAGGTAAAATGGATCTCCTTAGAAATATTCTGGGTATAATTCGAGAGAAAGGAACAATCGATATAAACTGTGAAGTTAAAAAAGATATTGGAGAAGGGTATATGATTGTACTAGCTGATGAAAAGAAAAACTATGTTATTGCCAAAGATTTTGATACAACTAATATAATGAATGATTATCTAAATGTATTCAAAAAACAAAATAAGATAAAAGATTTTAAAGAAGCTACTAAAATGATAGATGAAATAAGACAAAAATACACAATTTATACAAATGAAAGAAATATTGTAATTGAAAATGGAAATAATAGATTTTTACTTGAAAAACCAGGGGTTTTTTTTAATATTGCTTATCAACACAGAGCAATTGCTTTAGACGCACTTAATCTTGTTCATAAAAACTATGGAGAAATTTGTAAACAGGTTAATAATAATTTAAATATTAAAAACTTTGAAGAACTTAAAAAGAAAATAAGAAAAATCAAGGGTTATATTAAGGAAGAAGGATTGAATAAACTACAAACAGAGTATTATATCGACAAAAATTTCCCAATAGAAAAAAGGAGATTATATCAATTTATAGGGAAAAAAACAACAATAAAAGGTTTACCTGCTATTGAACTAATGCATTATGAGATAATTAATAAGAATAATAAAAATATTAAAGTTCAGATAACAAATCCTTATTAATTTTAAATTTTTATTATTTCTCCATACCAGGAGGGAGGTAATATTTATATCCTTTTTATTACATTAACAATTAAAGAAAAAGCAATTTTTCAAAGCAATATATCAAAAAATTAAAAACACAAAAATGAAAACAAAAGAAAAAAACATATTTGAAAATGAAAATGAAATTCAAAAAAGAAAAAATAAATTAAATGCATTAATAGTCGAAGATAATGCAATGTATCTTGCTTGTTGGAAATTAGGACTTAACAAAGAATGTAATAAATATGATGAAGCTACTAATGAAAGAGATGCACTAAATCTAATTGAAAAAAATACATATAATATTATAGTTACAGATGGAGCATTTCCTAAAAATGACGAACTACATTTAAGAGATAATCTTAGAGAAAATGACTATCGTGGAAAAAACATAGCTAAATTAGCAAAAGAAAAAGGAGCCTATGTAATTGGAATTACTGAGGAACCTGAAAAACTTAGATGCAAATCAATTGACAAATTAATGAAAAAACCTATTGATATTAATGAATTGAAAAAAATATTTCACAATATAAATGAAAGGAGGTATATTCAAACAAAATGAAAACTGAAAAAACATTAGATGAAAAATTAAGAATTGCTCACGAAATTTATCGGGTTTATGGATTAAATCAAAAAGAACATCCTAGAGGAAATAGAACCTTCCCAGAAGATGTGGAATTTCTTAAAAATGATAAATACGATTTTGCAGCAGTAAAATGGGAAAGAAACGATGCTACAGGTGGTGGTGGAGTTGAATGGACTGGATGGATAACCCTATATTACCGAGAAAAAGAAAAAGATGGTATTGCTCCATTCAGAGAATTAGAAACAGAAAAAATTGTAACTAGAGATAAAAATCTCCAAAGAAATGATAAACCTCATTTATGGGACTTTAAGTATGTTGGACTTAAAGAACTAGAGCAAGATAAAGTTGAAGTAGCTTGGACTAATGAAAAAGGAATAAAAGGTCCCACATATCAGATAAAATTAGAACAGATAACACGAGTATAAAAATAGAAAAGCAACTAATAAATTTATTTTGAAGAAGGAAGATAAGAAAATTTTCCTTCTTTTTATTTTTCTTTAAAATTATAATATTTTTTTCCTCTAAAAATTCAAAAAAAATATTTAAATTAAAAAAAGTTTTATTTTAAGCTAAGCATTTCTTAGAAGAAACTTTATAAAGTTTTAATTACTTAATCTCAAATGAGGAGAAATAAACTACTTTTTATTGGTTTAATATTTTTTTTAAGTGGCATTATATTAATTATTCAAAATTATTTTTCTTTAACCGGATTTGCAACTTCCAGTTTTAGTATCAACTTCTTTTCACTATTACCTTTCTTATTAATTTTTGCTGGTTTAGCTTTAATGCTAATCCAAAGACAAGATACCTTACAAGAAATTTTAGAGCAAACAGAAAAAATAAATCCTTCCCCTTCCCTTAAAAATGCCCCCCTTCAAACTGAAGAAGAAGGAAAATACTTCAATAAAAGAAGTTTAAAAAAATTTCTCTTTTTTGGAGATTGGGAAGTGAATAAAAAAGATGAAAAAAATGAAAACAGAAAATCACCAATTTTTGATGGTTCTAAAGGTAAGAGCCCTCCTATATTCTATAGAGATCTTGAAACAAAAAAAAATTATGAAACGATAATAAAAGTATTGAGAAACGAAATAAGTAGAAATAAAAAAGATGTTTTAAAAATGCTCTCTAAAGATGAAGAGGATTTTTCCTCTGCATTATCTTACTATAATGAATTTAAAGATAATTTAGACCAATTAAAAAAAGAATTAGATGAATCAGGAGTAAAATCTCTATCTAACAAAATTTTAGAAAAAACTAAGAATTCTAAAAAAATTAGAAAAATTGCATTAAAAGGATATGGAAGATTAAAAAAAGGATTAAAGGATTACATTATTTCAAATAACCTGCCTGTAAGTAAAGGAGGAATTGAGAGATATATTGAAAAGATAGACTCCGCAAGAAAATTTTTAAATATAAAAAAGGGGAGAAAATTAAACTTAAGCGAACTTGAAAAAGAATATCTTGAAAAAACAAAAACAACAAAAATATCAAAATTGCTGGATTACACCAGAAAAATAAAAAACAGTATGGAAATAGTTCATGGAATCCCTATATCAGATTATGCTAACCGAGTTTCAATTAATAATCCCTCCCTAAAAAGGAAATTAAAAGACCTTAATATGGACCATGGACAAATTTCTCCAACTTTATTTTTAGATCTTTATTTAAAAGATAAACCTGCTATTTCAGCAAGTTCAGTAGAATCCTCAAGTCTTTATAAAGACTTTTTTTCTCCTGTGGGAATTATTCTTAAGGAAGGAAAAATTTATGACGCAGACTCAGAAGATTTTGCTTCTCATACAGAACCTTTTTTAAAAAACTTAAGGCTTAGACGTGTTAGAGATAAAGTCTATGAATTTCCAATAGAAATAAGAGCTAGAAAGGCTGCTTTAGAACCTAAACTTTATGGAGGTAATGAATTTATTATTGGTGGAGGAGAATCTCAAAAAGCTAAAGGTATTTATTTTTTAGAAAGCCATCGAATTTATAATATTGAATCTTATAAAGGTTCTAGTGGAAATTCCAAACAAAAAGTTTTAAAACAAATTGCAAATTATTCTGTAGAACATAATCTTTCTTTATACAAATTTTCTGAAGGCAAGGGATTTGAAAAAGTTAATCCTAATGATTACCTAATTAAAAAGAAGAGTAAAAAAAGAACTTCAAGAAAAAAGAAGTAATTAAATTTAGAATATTTTAATTGATTTATTTTTTTCCAGTCCATAGGCAATAGGAAACAGGGACACAATTATACATATCAGTTAAAGTTTCATCAAACATTTCTACTAATCCTTTACTCTGCAAATCTTTTCCTTTAATTCTCCTTAAATGTTCTGGAATAAGTTTATTAGGAATTCTATCAGGAGCTATATCAATATGATTCATATCAATATTTTCCAGCAAAGATTTTTTCTTTTCATCTCATGCTTTAACAATTATAGGGCCTGTAAAAGTATATGTTAAATAAGAAGTCATTATTTTTTTATTTTCACTTAAAGAATAAGAATAAAAAATATATTTCATATAACTAGGACTTCCATCACTTGTTCCTCTAACATCCTCTGCTGATAAAAAGGCTATAAAAGGAAAAGAATCCAAAACTTCAAGCTTTGCTGGTTTATCAAAAGGATAATCACTACTTATATGAGGGACTTGCAGAACATAATTCTCTCCTTTCCCCCCCACTAAAAAAGGGGGTGCTCTATATTTCCCAATTTTTAAAACCATTTTCATCCATCAACAACACCAGCTTCAGTAACATAAAAAACACACTCATTATCAGGTAAATCAGGACTATCAATTAATTTGGCAACCCTTGAATCCTTTTTACTACGACGCAAATACAACCTATATGTCGAAGCATGCCCCACGATATTTCCCCCAATTGCAGTTGTTGGATCTCCAAAAAGCTGTGCAGGATTTGCCATAACCTGATTTGTAACATAAACAGCTAAATTATATGTTTCAGCAAGTTTCATTAAATCATGTAAATATCTATTAAGTTTTTGTTGCCTTTCAGCTAATTGCCCTCTTCCAGCAAATTCTGCTCTAAAATGTGCAGTTAAAGAATCAATAATTACTAGTTTAATTGGCTCACCATCTTTTATCATTTCGGAAACTTTTTCTAAAAGCAAAACTTGATGGTCTGAATTAAATGCTCTTGCAACTAAAATATTTTTTAAAACTTTTTCTGGATTAGCGCCAAGAGCCTGTGCAATCTGTTTAATCCTAGAGGGCCTAAAAGTTCCTTCTGTATCAATAAAAACACATTTTCCACTAACCCCCCCTTTTTCAACAGGTAACTGAACATTAACTGCAAGAGTTGAACCAACCTGTGTTTTTCCACTTCCATAAGCACCAAATGCTTCTGTTATTGCCCTTGTAGGAATTCCTTTTCCACCCATTAATTCATCAAAACTTTTACTACCTATAGTAATATAACCAACATCTTCTCGTTTTTTAGCATATTCAGCACCATCTTGAAAACCTAAATCAAGCATTTTTCTTGAAGCCTGGATAGCTTTTCTTGCTACAGCAGCTCCAACACCTGCAACTTCTGCAAGATCAGAAGGAGTCATAACAGCTACACTCATTAAATCATAAATTCCTGCACTTTCAAGTTTAGCAGATACAGCAGGACCAATACCAGGCAAATCTGTAATCTGAGGTTCTTTTTTATTAACTACTTCTTTAGATTCATCAGATTTTTTTTCCTGTTTCTCAGTTTCTTTAATTTCTTTTTTTATCGCCATTTTAATTAATCAAATCTTGAACCCCCTAAAACCCTAAAAATTTTCAAACGAGAAGAGTAAAATTTTCTTTTTGATTCCCTTAATTCATTCCTAGAAAAATCATAACCCAAAATTACTTCTTTAAGCTTATTAATATCTTCCACATCCCTATTTTTATCTAAGAAATTATACATTTCTTTTCTTCCTTGAGAAGGAATACCTTTATCTTTAATTTTTATCCCTTCAATCATAGAAAAATAATTTTTAACCATAGTTTTAGCTTCATTAATAATCCTTTTTTCAAGTTCTTTTTTTATCACCATTTTAAATTTTTAATCCTTCAGGATATTTCTCCATTAATTTAATTGAATTAGTTAAATAATCTCTTAATTCCTTGGCAGATTCAATATTATCTATCCCAAAACAATTATAATTTCCAGAAACTTCAGAAAAATCAATTAAATGAATACTCAATTTTCCAGGGATTAATTTTTTAATAACATCTTCACCAGATATCTTATATATCTCTTCTTCCTTTAAAACAATCCTGCCTTCAAGATTTTTAAATATCCCTTTAGTTTCTAAAACTTGTGACATAAAAATCCAAAATCCTTTGTGTTTATAAGGATTTATCCACTGAAAAACAATATTATTTTTTAGATATTTCCCACATCTGCTCAAAGTATTTTTTAAAAGATTCTGTAGTATTTTTATCCTTTATTTTAATAGCTGCAGGAAAAGGGGACATCACAAGCAAAATTGTTGTATCCTTATAAATATTAATAGTAGAAGGAGTTCCATAAGGAAGATATCTTGCCTGAGTATATTTAAATTTAGCTTGTTTTTTATATCTCTTCCTGGCAAATTCACTAAATATAATTCTTAATTTAATTTCTCTATCTTTTCTTTGCCTATGAAAACTCTCAAAAAATATCTCTGTTCTCTCATTTTCTGTTTCTCCTCCACTCCCTCCAATAACAAGAAATTCATCTCCCTTTTTTAAAATTCTTAAAATATCATTAAAAACTGTGTGAATTCCTTTATATCCCTTAGATACTTCCACTTCTACTTCTCTTCTTTCTTGATTATATTTTGATTTTAACATGGGTAATAATTTCAATAATTCTCCTTCTTTTTTATCTAAATCCTCTTTTTTCTCTTTCATATAATCTTTCAATCTTTCAGGATTTACAGATTTAAAATGTTTCATATTGTCCTCAACATAAGTGGTTACCAAACCCTTATCTATTAATTTATTTAACAATTCATTAATTTTTGAAGAGGCTATTCCTGCCTTTTGAATAATAGGGCCAGTAGTAGAATTTCCTAAATCTAACAAAGATAAATATACCTTGGCTTCAGATTCTGTTAAACCAATTTCTTGCAAAATTTCATATTTCATAAAACAAATAAGATATAAGAATTATTTAAACATTTCTATTAATCCCCCATAGTGGGGGGCTAACTATTATATTTGTTAAATTCTGTTGAATATTACAATTAAATAATACCTACAAAAGAAAATGAAAATTTACAGAATAAACAAAAAAATCAAGAAAGCATGCACCAGTTATATTTGCCAAAATCAAGGAACTCCAGAAACAGCATATAATGAAATTATAGATGTAACTTCGTTAATAAAAGGATTAACTAATATAATTCCTGATCAAAAAAACTATGGTTTTACACTCAAAAATCATCAATATGAATTTCCAATAGAATTAAACCTAACTTCAGGAAAACATGGATTAAGCAAACCTGAACAAAGAACTCAAACACTAATAAAATTCATCAAAAATAAATTAAATTCAAATGCAAATTAAAATGAAAGAATATGCGCAAATAGATTTTGAATATATAGAATATGCACAAAAAGAAATGTTAGGAGAAATGAGTTATTTATTTGAAACCTTGCCATTATCAAACAAAGTAAGATATGGAAGGAAAAAATATAAAAAATCTTTAGATTACATATTAAAAAGAGAAGTTCTTCATAAAAAAATTAATAAAGAAAATGTAAATAAAGAAGAAAGCAAATTAATAAAATCTATTTTTAGAAATGATATAAAAAAAATAAAAAAATATGCTAAACTTAGAAGTGAAGTAAGATTTAGAAAAGACTCAGGAAAAGAGAGTAAGGATGTTCAAAAATATGGTATTAATGATTTTGATAAATTCCCTTACAAACAATATAATGAATTAAATGATTACTTATTAGAATTTGAAAGACCAATTAAAGACATTAAAAGAAATGAAAATGGAAATTATATGCATCGATTACCCCCTAAAAAAGATGTAATAAGCATATACAGATATTTGAGAAAACCATTCTATAATAATCCAAGAGCTTTTCCCGAAGTTTTTGAATATATTGGAAAATACAGCCCTAAAATGATTCCATTATTCACCAAGGTACTTAATGGACAATTAAGTGGATTTATTAAAGAAAAACTAAATGATATTGATTCAATTAAAAAAAACTGGATAGAAACTTATAAAATAGAAGATATAAATAAATTTTTATATTCTTACTCTATACTTTCTGTTTCTGGAGAGAGTCATTTAAAAAAAGAAATTTTAAATAAAATTGAAAAACTTATAGAAATAAAAAATGATTTAAGAGAGAGTTACTTATCAAGACCTAAAGAATTGAGAACTCACTCCAGCGCATTACATGCAAAGTTTGATGAAATGACCAGAATAAAACCTTGGGCAGATAATTAGTAAATTATTTTTTAGATATCTTCCACATCAAAATCATTATAATCAGTAACTTCATCAGGAACCCTATATTCTTCCCACCTAACTTTTTTATTTTCCACTGCTTTCTTTAAACTTTTCTCTATTGGAGAAAGTTTTGATTTTCCACTCTTGACTTCAACAAAAACAATCTCCTCAACATCTTTATTATCAAGCCCTTTGAAAACCAAAAAATCAATAGGTTTTCCAATAAATCTGCATTCATTAGGATTAAAATTAAAACCAGGTAAAAAAGGGGCTAATTGTTCAGAAAAATATCCCCCTAAAACAGCCCTTGATTTTAAAATAGCATCTTTTCTATGTATAGGCAATTCTGATTCCCAATATTTATCTCTTCTAAAAATTCCAATTTTTTGCCCTAACCAATAAGCAATTCCTAATCCAACTAAAAACAAAATTATTACAATTATTGTTATAAAATCCATGTAATTCTATTAAACAATCATTAATAAATATTTACCAAAAAGGGAATCCTTTAGAAAAAACAGATATAAAAATAAGGAAAGGAAATAAAATAGAGCAAAAACCTAATATAATTGCAATAATTGCATACTTCTTCCCCTCTAAAAAATGTTTTTTAATTAAAAATAAACTTATAATCCCTAATATTATAGATGTTAAAGATATCATCGGAAGAACTAAAAAAATTGCAACAAATCCCCCTCCAAAAAAAGTAGAAAGACAAGACAAATAATTTAATCCAGGAATAGGTAAAGGTGAAAAACTAACCATTGGAATAAAACTAATTAAAGAAAGCACAAAAGAAATAATTGCAAGTTTACTTTTCTTTTTTACTTCTTGATTAATCTCTTTACTTTTCTGAAAAAAACTAAAAACAACATAAATTAAAACCAAATAAAAAATTAATCCAATAATCAAAGTGATTAAATTACCTGCCCTGCGCATTAGTAAAAATTCAAAAAAATTCCTGTTATTAAGGATTATTGCCATATGTTCTTGATACATTTTAAATTCCCCAAACAAATGAAAAAGGTATATTACAATAAAAATAATTCCTGCTGAAATTGAAGAAATAACTTTCAACCTGCTTAGTTTAAAGTTCATAATCTTTCAAACAAAATTCTCTTTAAAAATCTTCTTACAACCTACCTTTTTTAAATCTAATATAAATCATTGCTAAACATGCCCCAATTAAATCAGAAACTAAATCAAGAGCCATGTTAATAAACCCCCCAACACCTGTTTCAGGCATAATAACTACGGCTGTAAACTCTATAATTTCATTTATTGCCCCTACTCCCAATCCAGCCATAATAATAACTACAGAGATAGCACTCCAATTTTTTATAGGCTTTTTTAACTTAGATTCTATTAAAACAAACATCAAAAGTGTGGCTATTCCAAATCCAATAATATGCACAAACTGGTCATATCTAAAAATACTATACATTGAAGAAATTGGAATTAAAATCAATCCATAAAGTCTTTCCCCATTAATTAAAACCCCTCCCCCACACATATGCAACAAACCCCAAAAACTCAAACCCCAAAGAATAACATCAGGATACCTTATTTTTTCATTAGTAAAAAGTATTAAGAAAAAGAAAAAAACCACAACCCCTATATACATTATAAACTCATAATTTGCCCTTGCAATAAAAATAAACAAGGCGACAAGTAAATAAATTAATGTAAAAATTAATATTGGTATCTGGCTCTTTTTTAAAAACATATATTCTAAGTATAAATTCAATTATAAATCTTCTTATTTATTTAAATAAACATCTTACAATGTAAATATTATACAAAAAATTATAAAAATTTTACTTTAATAGTAATCCTAAAAAATTTGTCTTTATTTTTCCAAATCCCCTATTAGACTATCCAAATCTAT
>CAZRJS010000037.1:0-10070 GCA_964600565.1 Candidatus Woesearchaeota archaeon
TTGTATAGAAGCCACAATTTCTTCTAAAGTATTTTCTCCATCATAAGGTAAGTTAGCACCATTTATCTGTGTTATTGTTACAGTCTCACCACCTCTAGTCTGTTCCTCAGTGGTTATACCAAAAGTTATGTCCTCTAAGCCCAGTTTTTGTCTATTTAAAGTAACATTCATTATAATTTCCTATATTGTGTAGTATATTGTGTAAAAGTATTATTATTTATACTTTCTTTTTTAATACCTTTAACTAAATATGACTCATAGATACCTAATTGTTCTTTACTTAATTCTCTACTAATAGCATCCTGGTCAAACATTAAACATTGACCAACAATATAAGATGTTATAGCAGTATCATAACCTTCATTCAAATCTATAAGAGAATCTATTGAATCTATAGCTAATTCTGTAGGTTTACCAATATAATAAACTAATATATATTTGTATAGATTTTGCTCAATAATATCTGTCTGAGGAATTTGAAATAAATCATCAGTAATTTCTATATCAATTAAACCACCATATAAAGAATTTTGTGTTATTGAGGAAGTAGCCGCACCTGAAGGAGCTTTAGGATATAATCTAAAAATACTATTTTCATAATTATCAAAAATAACATATTTCGGTTCAGTACCTTCAGTATCTGTCCATGTAGAGTCTATCCTATCCATCTCCTTAGCCATTTTACCAATTAAAACTTTTGCCATATATTCTACTCTTTCAATAGAAGTAGAATATGGACTCATATCATACATACCAACTAAATCTTCTATCAAAATATAAGAGCGTAACTTTAAACTTTTAGAATGGAGAACAAAGTGATTTAAACCTTCATTAAATATAGACATTAAGTCATCATCAGACCATCTAGTTTTATCCTTATCACTAAGTATTAATCTAGATTTATTTATAATTTTAGAAATTCTACTCATATTAATCCTTTTAATCCTTTTAATACATTATAGATAGCCTCTAAAGACTATCTAAATGAATTATTAATTCATACTCTCAGCAATTGTAATTGCTAGTCTAACTGTACCAGCTGTTAAAGCGTCTGTACCTGCTGTACCATCACTATCAATAATACCAAATAAGATTTGAGTATTAGCTGTTTCTGATACTATTTCTAAAGCATCAACACCTAAAACACCAGCCACTGGTCCTGCAGCTTCTAACTCAGCAGAAGCTGTTAAGAAAATACTATCCATATCGCCACTAACACCGATTGTTAAATCTACGCCATTAGTACCACCAGTTGTAAAAGCTTCAATAGCATAAGCAGTTATGCCTACTATTGATGCACCTCTAGGAAGAGTACAAAGAACCCCTGTATCTCCACATGCAATAGTACCAGAAGTACTATCTGTCCAATCTACATCTACCAGGATAGTAGATGTTTTTCTGCTTATGAGCTCAGCTCCTAATATAATTGTTGCCATCTAATCCCCCTTATGCGTGTACTAAGTCAACGGAAATAACACCGAAGTCAATACCCGAAATTTTAGCTTGTTTATAAACACCACCACCTTCTAAAGTAAGTTTTGTTTTCTTAACCTCAGTCCAAAATTCAACCGCAGATTCTGAATCAATTGCAAAGTCTGTTGATGGTTGATATTTATAGTCTGGCATTTTACCAAATGCTGTTTGAACAGCCCCTTGACCAAGAACAACACCACGAGAACAAATATTAGCCGCTGTAGCATAACTAAAACCTGATTGACCTTCCCAAGCTGATAATGGAGTTGTTGTATCTATAGTACCATCATGTAAATATTTTCTTAATCCAGCTATCTCAATTTCTGAATCATCAAGACCAAAGGTTCCAGCTCCATCAGTAGAACCAAAGAAATCTGAAGCTTCAACTATTAACAATCTACCCAATCTACCAATAACACCACTAATAAGTCTGTTATCATTACCTCTAACATCAGCAGATTGTAAAAGTGACTGATATGTGCTATTTGTTCTTAATTTACCTGCCATATAGGAATCAATTAGAAATAACCATACTTTTTGACCATCTTTAAGTGTAAAAGGTTCTAATGGAGCTCTTCTTGCCGCTGCAGTAGTTGTTACTGCACCTGTAGCTGAAGATGTTTTAAAACCTTGACCTGTTTTAATTGCTTGTTCTAACAATGTTAATTGGTTTATAGTGAAAGTAGCACCTAAACTATAAATGTGGGTAGGCTTAACCGCTGATACTGTACCAACAGAACCTTGAGCAGAGTCAAAAATCATTTGGTCTTTCCAACGAATAAATAAATCAGATAGTAAACTTCTAGAGTTACTATGTTCATTAATAGATAAATCTCCAATATCTACACCGTCAAACTTATCTCCATTATTAACTGGAATACGATATCTCTCAACTGTAATTTTATCTGAGAATATTCTTTTAATCTCACCTTTACCATAAGCAGTATCTTTACCTTTTATTGCTTTACTACTAATCTTACCTGAGTAATCAAATACAACAGTATGACCAGCTTTTGCATCTTCATTATTTTCTTGATATACAATGGACTTATTATTTTTACCCGTATAAGGCCCCCAGAATGATAATGAAGCTGCTTGAACTAAACCATCCCTAATCCACTTCTTACGTTTTATATCAGAAGTTATTGCAACTGAACTTGAACCCATGTTTTCCCCTTTATAGACTTAATATAAGTCTTTTTTATAACTTGCAGATAATGAGTCCTCAGGTTTCATATCCTGAGGAGTACCACTACCACCTAAATTACCCATATTAGGCTGACCTAATACTTCATCATTTTTAACTATTTTATTTGTAGTTACATAAGTTTCTACTTCAGTTAAAAATTCTTCCCAAGTGGTCTTACCACTTTCCAGTTTTTTAGTTATTCTTGGAGGTACCTCATTAGTTATTAACTCCTCAGTTATAACTACTTTGGCCGAATCGTTGAATGCCTTTAAAACTGTTTGCCGTCTATCTAACTCGAATGTTTGTTCAGCAGCTAATTTAGCTTCGCCGGTAAGCTCATTTAAATTTGCTCTAGACTTTATAGAAGCTTCTTCCTCAAGCTTATTAAGTTGTGTTCTCCAAGCTGCAGGGTCTTCAAATTTCAGAGTATCAAGTTTATCTTGTTCCTCTGTACTTAAATTGACTGTAACTTGTTTTCCAATTAACTCTTTAAGTTTGTTGTTTTCAGCTTCTAGTGACTTTAGGCTTTGTTGCCCTTTAGTATAGCCTGCTTGTGTATCCTTACGGCGCTTTTCAGAAATAGCTAGTTTCTCTTCTAATGTAGGTGTAACTGCTTGTTTCTGACTATCATCAGGAGTAGCAGATGTTTCTGGAGTACTCATAAATATCCTTTTTATTATTATTTATTACATATTATAACATTTTAACCTTAAAATAATCTAACTTTAATACAGGTATAATTGTACTATAAAGCAACAGAAGTACCTCTAAGATATTTTGCTTCTCTATATAAGGTTTCTGCACTTTTATTTCTTGTTTGTTCAACTAAGTAATAAGTTAAGCCTAATGATGAATATCTAACAACATCAGCAAAGTGTGAAAAATCATCATGTTCAGGAGTGCCCATAAATACCTGTAGTCGCTTATCAAATTTTTGTCTATAATTTTGAATAGCTGATATAGTATCCTCACAACCTTCATCTATCTCAACAACATCAAGATATTGTCTAGCAGCATTAATACCATCTTGAAGTGATTCTTTTGTTAGTACAAAACAAATTACACCTAGTCTTTGAAATTCCTCTAATCTTGTTCTACCTGTTTGTAGTTCTGTAACATTAGCATCATGTGGTAGATAAACTAGTTCGATTGGATAAGGTAATTGTTTCATAATATCAACATAGTATTCAATCTTCTGTCCTGAATTAGAATACTCACCTATAATCCTAGGGATTCCATTTATAGTTTGAACAAAGTCTATACACATCTTATCATTCATACCTAAGTCAAAAATACCATAAACAGGCTGGCCTGGTATATAGGGTACCTTTTTAATTCTCTTCTCATCTAATATTCTTTGATACTGAATTTCATAATATGTACCTTCTATTGGTACATTAAATGCACTTTCAGGATTATATGGGTACTCTTGGTCAAACTTATTACCTAATCTAGCTCGTTTACCTGAAGCCCAATTTTTTTGTCCTTGAGTCAATACTATATCTAAAGTAACTTCTACTTTAGTAAAATATTCCTCATCAGAATCTGATGCCTCATAATATTGCTCCATGTAACAATCTGGATCTGTAATCCAGCTTAAGAATATAGGATAAAAGTCTAGTGGTGTCAAACCATCTATACCTACAAGTTTTAACCTTCGCTCAGCTGTTTGCCACATATCAGCATATAAGCCTGTTTTACCTTCAGCGGTACTTTCTATGCTTATCTCACTGTTTGTAGACACAGCCTCAAATGCACCAGTATTCAACTCCTCAGCTTTCTCAGGAAATTTCTTAGCAATTTTAGCTAATTCTGATACATGTAATGAGGATAGTGTATCTCCACGGAAGTTACCTATCTTAAGTACTGAACCATTACTAAAAACAAATCCTTCAGCATTACAAGCTATTAGTTTTATCTTAAGAATATCCTTTATTAATGGGTCAAGCATCTCCCACATAAATAGAGCTTTTCTACTTAGTTTCTTAGCCTCACTTTGACCATAACTTTGTATGCCAGCTTGAGTATTACCATAGAATAAACATTTGTCTAGATTTTCAGCAACTTTATAAGTGGAAATTCCTTGTTGTCTAGATTTTAATGTTATAGTTTTAGGGTGGTTTATTTGTAGTTGTGTATTTTGAGCATGGTTTAAGTGTAGAAGAGTTACATTATCTTCTTTATCTAGGATATAATATAAGTTGTTTAGTCTAAACTGTTTATTTGCTAATTTTTTAACTAATTTTTTTAATAACTTCATAATATATCTGTATCTATTGTTATTGGTTTTACTGCTGGAATTTCAAACTCCTCATTGTAATCTGTATTGTCATATTTAGTTAATAATTTTTGAATCAATCTAGCTTGTTTACCTTCCTCACCTCTATGTTCTAGAGAATCTTCAATGTTAATAGCTAAATCAACTAAGGTTTTTATTTCTCTTGGTTCTAACATATTAGCATCTACATCAGTTACTTTAGACATAGCTAAGTTTAATGCTTTTACTTTAAAAGTATTAATGTGAGCTAAAATCTCTTCAAGTGTAGGTGTTTCTGGTAGTTCCATAATAATTCCTTTATGTATTATAACAAATTAAACTTAAAATTTTCTTAAATGGTAAGGTATTTTATATAGGTTATAGTTGGATGGTGTTATAGTTGGATGTAAGAAAAGGCATAGAATGCTAGTAAGGAGGGAATTTGAAAATTGGCACGCCAAAAAACTAGGTTGGAAGATAATAATAACATACCCCTCCTGGGATGCCACCCCGTCTAAATTCCAACTTAAACTATGTCATTACTATTTTCTTATAAGACAACTTTAAGATAAAAGATTTGCAAATTCTTTTTCAGTTTAAGGTCTTTATAAGATTACTTGATGTAATTATAATACATTATATAAATAGCAATTATTAAATTGCATAAATTACTATAACCTTAAGGTCTATTAAAGGTTTATTATATTATCATTATATATATAAAAATTTATAGGAGGTTATTTGTTTAAGGTTTGTCTTAGGTTCTTATGATATAATTATAACTTAACACTTGTAGATGATTAATCATCCCATTAAATTAACAAAGTCCTCAAAGAGGCAAAGGAATAGAATATGTTAAATATTAAAAAAACAATGGTAGCTACATTAGCGTTTGTTACTGAAAATGGTAACATGAGTAAAGAAAATTTAGATTTATTTACAAATACTTTTTGTGTAGCAAAGTCAGGTTCAACATCAACAGGACCTAGAGAAATTACAATCCTAAAAGATATAGATGGTAATCAATTAGGTAGAAAATGTACTGTAACAAATTTGTGGTTTGCTAATGATTCTTTTAGCAAAAACACAACTTGCATTAAAGAAGCAGATGCAGCTAAAGGTAAACTATACAACACAAGCAAGCAGATGGAAAAAGGTGCTCAAACACTACTTAGTGAAGCAGCAGAAATTATTGATATAAATGATAAAGTTGCTAAATATGAAGAATATGATGCTGCTCTTGCTTCTGCTAAAGCTTACAGACTACAAGGTGTAGAAATTACTGCAACTATGGTTGATGGTGGTTTTGATACAATTGAAGACCTAGCAGCTGACTTATATGTTGAAGTAAATCCTAAAATGGAAGTTGAGGATTCTGAAGCTTAAAAAATTGCACTATGTCATTATGGCATAGTGCTTTTTTATTGCAGAAAGGTTATAATTATAATACAATTATACTATAACCTTCATATTTGAGGTATATGACATTTTAAATTGTTTACATACAATTATATACAAAGCAATTTAAAATGTTATAGCGTTTGACTATGACATGATGACTAGGAGTAATGATATGAATATTAATGTAGATAGGATGATAGAAAAACAGAAAGCATTAAATAGCAAAATTTATGCTGAGGAGACTATTAAAGTAAAAACTGAGGAAGTGGTTTATGTAGAAAAACCTATGCCTACAAAAACCCATCTTATTCAATCAAAGGGTTTTATATACCTTACTAGATATATGTATAACAAACTATATAGGGTAGAATTTAATATTGATGTTAAGGCAATAGACCTAATACCTTTCTATGATACAGATGATGGAACATTCTGTAAACTATGTAAAAGAAAATTTATAGAACTAAGTAATTAGTGCCTTATAATAATTCTTAATCTATTCTTTTTACTTTTGTTAATTTTGTTAATTTTGTTAATTTATAAAAAAATACTAAATACACTAAAATACGTTTGTCGATTCATAGTAAGTTGTAAAGGTCAAAATATAACAAATTAACAAAAGTAAAAAGAAAATTTTAAGCTTTATTATATTCTAATTATATTACCAGTTGATTATCTATGCCTTTTCTTATACAACTTAAGGTTATCTATGCCTTTTCTTAAGATATAGATGCCTTTTCTTATACAACTTAAGGTTATCTATGCCTTTTCTTAAGATATAGATGCCTTTTCTTATACAACTTAAGGTTATCTATGCCTTTTCTTAAATAGTAATATAAACCTGTTATAATTTACAAATATTAACCTTAAATTAAGTTTAAAATAATATAATATATAACAAATTTATTAATAAAAGGAAGTAACATGTCCATGAGTAATAGTTTAATACTTAATCTTAAACTAATAAGATTAAACCAGTTTAAAAATTGGTTAGATAGACTAACAGAAAGAAAAGACTTACTATATTATGACCACATATTATATTTTAGACAAGAGATAATTCAATTAACAGATAACATAGGCCAAGTAAAAACATCCCAATTACTATGTCTATCCCAAACAAAATTATCTCATTTATTAAAAATATTAAAACTATTACCAACAAACAAAGAAAAACTACTAGGCCATCCACCATTAACAACAAATAAAAATATACAATTTACTAATATAGTTGATTATATAGATTGGACAAGGACTTACAATGATTAAACATTTTTATTGCTTAGGTGTAACTGGTTGGACAGCATTAAGAAGGAATCCTGTAACATTAGACAAAGAAGCGTATGATAAGAAAAATAATCTAATACTAAATGCTAAACCCAATATAAAGTGGAGTACAAAAAACAAACTATCAACACCTACACCAATAATGCTTGCACACTGTGGAAAAAGCAATATCATAGCTATAGATTGGGATGGTGAAGAAGGTGAGGCATTATTTAAGCATCACTTACAGCTAGACCCAACGAATCCACTAATAACAAAAGGTGTAGGTAAAGGTGGTGGACACTTTATATATTCTGATATGCTATCCCCAACAGGACCGCTAACAAAAGCATTGAATAGTCAGGTGAATAGGGTAAGTATAGCTAAAACATTGGACATTCTACAAGGTAGTAGTTTAGTCTATCTACCTACAAAGGAAAATTATACTAAGGAGATAATTAATTGGCAACCAGAAGATATTAAACCTATGCCACTAGCTATAGAATATCTATTGTCTAGTATATTGTTTAATAAGCAGAAACCTCAGTGTACATTGATACCAGTGGATGCAGAAGCTACATCTAGTTTATATGGACATATTCTCTCACAGGATATACCCATAGAGGAGATTATGAAGCAATTAACACCTAATAGATTAAGAAATGAGTTTTTGGAGAATAGTACACCAAATAGAGAAGGACCTGACCAGAAGTTTCATCCTGATAATTTACCTATGGACTCAAATGCACAGGATTATCTTCATGCTATATCAACAACATTAGCTATGGATAGTAGTGTGTCTGAGGAACAATATAGAGTATTAATAACAAAGGTAAATAATGCTTTTTCACAGCCTAAATTACAGAAGGATATAGATGATATAATGAACTATAGCATTTCTAGTGAGCAAATAAATGGTAAGAAAATGTGGAGATATAATCCAGACTGGGGGACACAAGGAATGACATACTTAGACCAATATAACCACACCCATGAGGTGTTTTATGCTAAACCTATATTAAGTGGTGAAGATGTTTATATAGACTTTAACCATGCTAGTTTAAATCTTAATCAGTTTAGGACAAAGACAAAATTGACTGAGTATATAATTGCTTCATTACCCGTAGGTAGTGCAAGAAGAAATGCTGCTAAGTTGAATAAGGTTATTGGTTCACAGATTAGAGGTACAACCCTTGTTAGTGAGCCACTACAAGATTATGGTCCTTTTCAGTTATCTGATAAACATATATTTAATGTATTTTTGAAGACACCTGAGCTTGAGACACTACATAAGGCAATTAGACCTAAGGACTATAAACATCCTAATTTAACTCTTCACATGTTAAGGAATGTTATTGGATATGAGAATCCTGAGAAAGTGGATAGATTCTTAAGGTTCTATAAAAGGAAATTTACTACCTATGACCATTCCCCACAAATACATATCTTTTGGGGTGCTCCTGGAAGTGGTAAGAGTAGTGTGTATCAAGGAATATTTGCTCCATTAATGCCAGCAGATAGACTATTAATTGCACCTGCTACAAGTAGTGGAGACCAGTTTAATTCTCAGTTGAAAAATAAAGATATTGTCTGTGTAGATGAGATTCATACATTACAAAAGTCAAATAGAAAACTACTAGACATAATAGTTGCACAGGCTAATGCTATATCAGGTCAAGATACATTAAGAGGACTAAGAGCTATGCAAACAGTGTTAGATTCAACACCAATAAGACATAGTATTACTTTTGGTTTTACTTGTAATTCACCTGTCCAATTAATAGAGGAGACAAGGGATAGAAGAACAGTAGTTTATTATTCTGATATGTCATTCTCAGAATATATGAAGATTAATGACTTGCATTTTACAGATTCTCAGGTTAGGGCACAGATAGCAAGTGAGTCATTAGATTTTGCATACTATTTAGCTACAGAGGTGGATAGTGCAACAGATGATGAGTACTATAGTAACAGTTTGGAGAAGGATGATGTGTATAAGAAGTTTTATACTAGTGCTCTTCCACTAATTAAAAAGATTGGGCTTGCAAAACAACACCCAGAGACATTATTACCAATACTTAAGGAGGTACAGTTATATAATGAACAGAATTTTATTAAAGCATGTAGAGTTATACAGAGAAAGACCTATGTCCAAGTATGTATGCTAAATATAGGAACATCTTTTGAGGAACCTACATACCCAGGAATATTAGATAATGTTGCAGATACAAGAGAGTATAGAACAGAGCTAGGTGAGAAGAATCTAGTTAATGAGAATAGTGAACGAAGAATAGTTATTAATGTTGACTTTAATTTTATACCCTTACCATTGCTTAAAAAAATAGCTTCAAATCAAACCAAACTTACAGGTACAAAGATTGAGAAGTTTATATTATTACATAAGTAAAACAAATCTTAAAAAGGAGATTAAAAATGTTAGAAAAAGCTAAAGTATATAAAAAACAACTTGAAGATAGTGAGTCA